>CAZUAY010000051.1:0-17023 GCA_964618405.1 uncultured Lentisphaerales bacterium | reverse complement strand
AGCGACAAAGCTAACGACAAAGTTTTCCCAGCTCGCAACTCACCACTCGCAACTCACAACTCGCTACTCGCTACTCGCTACTTCTCTCCTGTGCCTGACCGATTACAGTCGCTAATTATTTTCTACTTGTGCATTAGATAAAAAAAGTGCATACTCTAGTCCCCTTACGTCTTCAAAGGGAAAAGAACAAAGACGTGTAAGTTTTTTTAATGAAAACCGAGGGGAAAACCTTGAGCGACACAGACAAAAAGAAAGTAGCTAGAGTCGAGATTACGCCTGCCCTACTGGAGTTTATCCAGGAGTGGAAAGGCAAACCGGGCAACCTGATCATGGTGCTTCACCGCATTCAGCAAACCTATGGGTATATTCCGCGCGAAATTGCCTTCGAGATTGCTTCGCTTCTCGATATCCCATTGGCAAAGATTTATGGTGTTGTGACCTTCTACAACTTTTTCAAGCTTGAAAAGGGCGGTCGAAACGTCATTCAAGTTTGCATGGGAACCGCTTGTTACCTGCGAGGTGGAGAGGATATTATTCTCGAACTCGAAAAAGAGCTTGGCGTGGGTATTAACGTCACAACGCCAGACGGCGAATTTTCGGTTGAAGCCGTTCGTTGCTTGGGCTGTTGCGGTCTGGCACCGGTCTTGGTTGTCAACGGCGAAGTCCATGGCAAAGTACTCAAGGCCCAACTGAAGGGCATTATAGCCAAGTACCGCAACGCGGTTGCGGTCTAGAAAGGAACGGCGTTATGCATGCTACAATCTGCGACTGTTTCGCGGACACCGTGCAAAACGCTATTGAGGCGGGTGCTTCGCGTATCGAGGCGTCCTTAGCAGAGAATGGAGTGACAGTGAAGGTGGTCATCAAAGACAACGGAAAAGGAATGGACGACGACATGCTCAAGCGTGTTTGGGATCCGTTTTATTCCGAAGCGGGTAAGCACGACAAACGTCGCGTCGGCCTCGGTCTCCCCCTCCTCCGTCAAATGGTCGAAGCAGCAGGTGGAAGCCTTTCGCTCGAATCAAAGCAAGGTTGCGGAACATGTCTTTCGTACAGTTTTGATGCCAAACACTTCGATACACCGCCTTTGGGCGACCTTCCAGGAACTCTATTGACGCTAATGAACTACGACGGCAGTTTCGAACTGTGTTTCAGTCGTGAACGTGCCGATAAATCCTATACGATATGCAGAAGCGAACTGCAGGAGGCGCTTGGCAACCTCCACGACGCATCTAATCTCGTATTGGCAAGAAGTTTTCTGCGAGATCAAGAATCTGATTTGTGAATTCATTGCGCGACGGCGCACGGCACAAGTGCCGGAAACGTACTTAAGGAGTTAACATGAGCAAGCTTACATTAGAATCTCTTCGCAAGCTACGCGACGAAAAGAAACAGACCATTGCGCTTCGCGATTCGGACAACAAGAACATCCAAATGGTCGTTGGCATGGGCACCTGCGGGATCGCAGCCGGAGCCAAAGATACATTCGGCACGATCATTGATATGATCGCTGAGAAGAACCTTTCCAACGTCATGGTACGCCAGACAGGCTGTATGGGCCTCTGTCACTCGGAGCCGACGGTAGAGGTCGTGGCACCCGGCATGCCGACCGTCATTTATGGCAACGTCACGAGCGAAGTCGCAAAGGAAATAATCGAAAAACATGTGGTCGGGGGACATCTTCTCGACAACCATATCTGCGACAAGCCGGCAATCGATATCGTTCAATAATCAAGGGAAATACAATGGCCTTTAAGCACTATATACTCGTATGCGGCGGAACTGCCTGTGACTCCAGTCACGGAATAGAACTGACCCAAAACCTCAAAAAAGAAATTGCGGCGGCAGGCCTCAAAGACGACACCCAGATTGTCCGAACGGGCTGTCTCGGCTTCTGCGAAAAGGGTCCAATCGTTAAGATTCTCCCTGAAAACACATTCTATGTCTGTGTGACGCCGGGCGACGCCAAAGAGATCGTTCAAGAGCACATTATCAAGGGACGTGTCGTCGACCGTCTGCTCTATAATCACAATCAAGGCAAGTCGCTTGTCGATGTCGAAGGAATTGACTTCTATCAGAAACAATTCCGCATCGTGCTCCGCAACTGCGGCGTGATTGATCCCGACAAGATTGACGATTATATCGCTCGCGATGGCTACCAAGCACTGGAGAAGGCTCTCTTCGAAATGACGCCAGAAGCGGTCATTGAGGAGATCAGCAAGTCTGGCCTCCGTGGTCGGGGTGGTGCAGGCTTCCCGACGGGACGCAAATGGTCGTTCGCCGCCGCACAGCCCAAAGGACAGAAATACATGGTCTGCAACGCCGATGAAGGCGATCCTGGCGCTTACATGGACCGCTCCACGCTGGAAGGCGACCCGCATTCGATTCTCGAAGCCATGGCCATCGGCGGCTATGCAATCGGCGCTTCAAAGGGCTACATCTACATCCGTGCTGAATATCCTCTCGCCATAACACGCCTCGAGACGGCGATTGCCGCCGCTCACGAATACGGACTTCTGGGAACCGATATTCTGGGAAGCGGTTTTAACTTTGAGATCGAAATGCGTTTCGGTGCGGGCGCATTCGTCTGCGGTGAAGAAACGGCTCTTCTGGCTTCGATCGAGGGCAACCGTGGCATGCCGCGCCCGCGCCCGCCGTTCCCCGCCGTCAAGGGTCTCTGGGATTGCCCGACCGTCATCAACAATGTTGAAACACTGGCGAACATCCCCGTCATCCTCCAAAAGGGTGCGGACTGGTTTAACAAGATCGGCACCGCGGACAGCAAGGGCACCAAGGTGTTCGCCCTCACGGGTAAGGTCAACAACTCCGGCCTGATCGAAGTGCCAATGGGAACCACGTTGCGCGAAATTATTTTTGAAATCGGCGGCGGCATCCGTGACGGTCGCAAATTTAAAGCGGCGCAGACTGGCGGTCCCTCCGGCGGCATTATTCCACCCCAGTTCCTCGACCTGCCGATCGATTACGCCAGTCTCTCAAAAATCGGTTCTATCATGGGATCGGGCGGCTTGATCGTCATGGACGATACGGATTGTATTGTCGACATTGCCAAGTTCTATCTCGACTTCACCGTCGAAGAGTCCTGCGGCAAGTGCGCACCCTGCCGCATCGGCGGTCACAAGCTCCTCAACTACCTCGGCAGAATCTGCGATGGCCGCGGCCAGCTCAAAGATCTCGAGAACATGAAGACGATCAGCGAGGCGATGGCACGCGCATCCCTCTGCGGACTCGGTCAGACTGCCTCCAACCCGGTGCAGTCGAGCCTCAATTACTTCTTAGATGAGTATCTCGAGCATATCAACGAGAAAAAATGCCGCTCAGGCAAATGCAAGAAATTGCTACAGTATTTTATCCTTGAGGATAAATGCGTGGGGTGCACCGTCTGCGCCCGCAACTGCCCCGTTACCGCCATCACCGGTGCGGTGAAGAAACTGCATGTCATCGACCAGGCCAAGTGCATCAAGTGCGGCGTTTGTTACGACAAGTGCAAGTTCGATGCCATCACCCGCAGTTAATTTGAAAGGTCCTTATACCAATGTCTAACATGATCCAACTGGAAATTAACGGAATCCCTGTGGAAGTCCCCCAGGGAACCACCATTCTGAATGCGGCGAAACACATTCACATCAAGATCCCCACACTCTGTTACCACCCAGACCTCCTGGCTGGTGCCTCTTGTGGAATCTGCGTGGTGCGCAATGCCGGTTCGCCGAAGCTCTTGCGTGCCTGCTGCACCGCTGTTGCACCCGGCATGAAAATCACCACCCACGATGCCGACATCGTGAAAGTCCGCCTAACGGTGCTGGAGCTCATCCTCGCCAACCATCCGAACGACTGCTTGCAGTGCCCGCGCTCTGGCAACTGCGAATTGCAGAAGATTGCCGCTGACTTCGGTGTACGTGACAATCCGTACCCACGCGAAGTTCTCAAAATGCCCATCGACAACTCCACAGGGTCGCTGGTGCTTAACCAAGAGAAGTGCATCAAGTGCGGACGTTGCGTCGATGTCTGCCAAAACATGCAAAATGTTTGGGCCCTCGAGTTCATCGGACGTGGAGAGAATACCCGAATGATTCCCGCTGCAGGCGTTTCGCTTGCTGGGTCGCCGTGCATCAAGTGTGGCCAGTGCTCGGCCCATTGCCCCGTAGGCGCAATCTACGAGAATGATGAAACGGGCAAGGTTTGGACTGCGCTTCACGACCCCGAAAAATTCTGTGTTGTGCAAATTGCCCCGTCCGTTCGTGTCGCCATTGGCGAAGCCTTTGGTCTCAAGCCTGGCACGTTGCTGACGGGTAAAATCTATGCCGCCCTTCGCCGCCTCGGCTTCAAGCAGATCTTCGACACCAACTACAGTGCCGACGTCACGATCATGGAAGAAAGCACCGAGTTCATCAAGCGCTTCACGACCGGCGGCAAGTTGCCCCTGATCACATCCTGCTGTCCGGCGTGGACCGATTGGATGGAGAAATACGCTTCCGACTTCACACAGAACTTCTCGACAGCCAAATCACCCCAGCAGATGCTGAGCGCATTGGCGAAGTCCTACTGGGCTGAATGGAACAAGGTCGACCCAGCGAAAATCCACATGACCTCGATCATGCCTTGCACTGCAAAGAAATTCGAAATCTCGCGGAGCGAAGAAATGTCTGCTACTGGCACCCAGGATACTGACGTCGTTCTGACCACGCGAGAGCTTGCTCGTATGATCAAGAGCTCCGGTATTGATTTCCTTAATCTACCTGACGAAGAGGCTGACGAGCTCCTCGGCTCCTACTCAGGCGCCGGAACGATCTTCGGCGTCACCGGTGGCGTGATGGAAGCCGCCCTTCGCACCGCCTATTGCCTGATTACAGGCGATGCTCAGCCGCCGTCGATCAACTTCGACTGCGTCCGGGGTATGGACGGCGTGAAGGAAGCGGAAATCGACATCAAGGGCACGAAGGTAAAAATCGCCGTCGCGCATCAGATGGGCAACGTCGAACAAGTGCTGAATTCGATCCGTGCTGACATCAAGGAAGGCAAGAAGCCCCGCTACGACTTCATCGAAGTCATGGCCTGTCGCGGGGGTTGCATCGGCGGCGGTGGACAGCCCACAGGCGCAACGGACGAAATCCGCGCACTCCGCACGGCCGGCATCTATACCGACGACGAGAAGAGCGTCCAGCGGATGTCACACCTGAACCCACAGGTTCAAGCAGTCTACAATGACTATCTGGGCAAACCGGGTAGCCACAAGGCTGAAGAACTTCTGCACACGACCTACCGTAAGCGCAAGGTCTACAAGTAGCCTTCGCCTCAAATTCCACTAAAAAGCGGCACGCTGCTTCAGCAGCGTGCCGCTTTCTCTTCCTAACGTGCCGGGTGGGTACCTTCCTGATTTTCCTACTTGTACAACCCTGCCGCTAACCTGTACAATACGACACATGAGCAACGAGATCGTCACCATTACAATCAAAGACGGCGAAGCCTTCCAGGTCCCTGTCGGCGAGTCTATTTTTAAAACCCTTCGCGGCCTTCATCTCTTTATTCCGTCGTTGTGCGGTGGGAACGGTTTTTGTGGACAATGTCGAGTTAAAGTTCTTTCTGGAACGCACTCGTCCCCCAATGAAAAAGAGCGTAAAAAGCTTACAGTGGAGGAGCTTGCCTCTGGCTGGAGGCTTGCCTGCCAGACACGCGTTGATAGCGATATCACGATCGAATTGCCCGAGACGATCAAAGACGTCCGCATGTTCACCGCCGTTGTCACCGAACTTGAAATGATGTCGCATGACATTCGCCGTGTTAGGCTGAAACTGCTCGTCCCTGCGACGCTTAGCTACCTCCCTGGAGCGTACATCCTTTTGGACATTCCGCCTTGCCCGGCAGCCCCACGCGGCTCATCGCGCTCTTATTCCATCGCCACCCCGCCGTCCTCAACTACTGAATTCGAACTCAATGTCAAACTCATCCCCTCTGGCATTGGCTCAGGGTTTGTCCATCATAATTTAAAACTCAACGAAAAGGTGACCTTCACCGCTCCCTACAGCGGCTATCCAAATTGTACCGACAACAATGAACTCATCTGTGTGGCAGGGGGATCTGGAATGTCCCCGATTCTCTCCCTACTCCGCCACCTGAAGGAGATCGACTCGAAACGGCGTGTTTTTTACTTCTTTGGTGCCAAAACGCATGACGACTTGCTCTACATCGATGAACTTCAAGAACTAGAGAATTCCCTGTCGGATTTCCATTTTATCCCTGTCGTGGAAAAACCGAACTACGATGAAGTCAAAAATTTCGAAACGGGACTCGTTACCGATGCGATGCAACGGCGCATCCGTGACGCATCCGATGCCTCAGCCTACCTCTGCGGAGGGCCCGGAATGCTCACAGCCGCTTGCAACGTTTTGACGACGCTGGGCATCTCTTGTGACAAGATTTTCTTTGATCGGTTCAGCTAGTCATCGCTTCAGCTTCAATTTCACCACAGCAACCCAAAGACGTAAGCTGTTGAGAAACGAACGAAATAGGTTTCTTCTTGGGTTTTTTGCTGGTTTCTTCCCAGCCCTCATGTAATCGCGATCCATTAATGACATACCCCACTACTATGCCTCAGACCTACGAAAAAAGTCAAGCCCCAGAAAAAACAGAAACACCCCGGCTCCAAAGCTTCATGGAGCATCTTGGGATTGCCTCGCGGCGCCGTGCCGCCGATATCATTAAGTCGGGCGACGTCTTAGTCAATGGTGAACGTATTCTCGAACCAGGTTTCCGAGTACAGAATCCTAAAAACGATGTCCTCACGGTCGGGGGCAGGGTCTACACGCTGCCACGCGGTGGGATGAAGCTGCGAACCATTATGCTCAACAAGCCACGAGGCCTCATTTGCTCGTCAGACGATTCGCGGGGCGAAACCGTTTTCGCCTGCTTAAAAAACATACCCGAGCGACTCGTCTGTGTGGGCAGACTCGACATGAATTCAGAAGGCCTGCTTTTGCTCTCTAGTGACGGCGCTTTCGTTAATCAACTCACTCACCCCAAATTCGGTCATCGTAAGGAATACCTCGTCTCCGTTGGGGGTTACTTCGACCAAGAAGTCCTCGACTTCCTCAACTCTCCGATGAAGATGGACGGTTACCGCATTCGTCCGGCCAACGTTGATTACCTCGAGCGTCTCCCCGATGGACGTAACCATGAGCGCCATCTATTGCGCTTCCTGCTGCATGAAGGACGTAACCGCCAAATTCGCAACATGTGCGAACTAGCGGGTCTGCGGGTACAGACCTTGATACGGACAGCAATCAACGGCCTACGCCTTCCTGACGATCTCCAGCCTGGTCAGTGGCGCGATCTTACGCCATCTCACTTCGGACTCCTCGAGCAGAACTCGGAAGCGACAGCACACCTGTAGCGGCAATCGGTGATCACGGACGATTCTGGATGCACCGAAGCCCACTACAGAACTTAACCACGAACGCGTCAATCTGTTTGGTCCAACAACCTAAAAACCCTCTCAAACAGCCTTAAGCACCGGGTTTCTGTACGATGCGGATCGCAAGCGGATAGCGCATACGCAACTGGCCATCAAGAAGAATCTCAACCCAATAGGTTCCTTCAACTTCAAACTTTGGATTGACGAAGATCTCAATACTGGTGGCAGTATGGGTGTCTTCTGCAAGTTTAATTTCCACCTCTTTGCCGACGATCGCGGGCGTATGGGCATCGGGGCCAATAATTCGTGTGGACTGCTTAAACGAGCCTTGGCCACAGCACCATCGATTCACGATGCAGATCTTCATAAACGTAGCAGGCAACTTGGCAACGGCCAGCCCATCAAAGATACCAATCAACATGAACTTGCCGTTGTTTTCCTGACGAACGTCATCGCACAGAATACTCGCTTGTAAATCAGGTATCATCATAGACCGCTTTCTTCTGAACTGTCCGCTTCTGATGCCAAAATTGGAATAAGCTTCACGGCGTCAAGCCTCAGTGATGTCTTTTTTTCCATCGCCTCCGCCGCCAGAAGTTTCGCCATGTTGATGGCGGCCTCGTTCCCACCGCCGTGAACGTAACAGAAAATGGCAGAGTTGAATAACTGATCACCCCATTCGACTAGACCAATGGGTCGGTCATGAGGTCTCGATTTAAGAAGCAAATCGATAAGCCTCAGCCAGTCAGCCACCCTTAGGGATTTGACAGTGACATCCTTGCGCATCGGCACGATAAGCTCTTTGCCGTCCTCCGTGACGCCCTTAATATCGAAATTCTGATAGCCTCGCCGGATCATCCCATTCTTCTTCAAATCATCAAGCAAGAACTTACGTAAATCCGCGAGTCGATTAAACCGCACAAGAATCCATTTGAGCTCGTCTCGCGCCTCTGGGGTTGTTAACTCCTTTTCCATGCGCTGCATTTCAACAACAATGCGTTCGTACTCGAAGCTATCGACGAGGTCGTTTTTGCTAGCCAGCACGTCTCGAACTCGGTTCACCTCATCACTCGAAATTGCATTTGCCCTGACTTGCCTGGCGATAGCATCGGCTTCTATTTGTGCCTTAGCGTCAGCAGCGGCATTCGCAGTAGCGAGTCTGTCACGCTTAAGAATAAGCTTCTGAGCAGCCCGTTCAATCTGTGGGATGCCGCGCTTGATCGCCTTCAAGGCCTCATCAGCCGATGCAACCAGCGCACGCATTTCTTTAAGATACTGCATACGCTTTTCGTAGGCAAGCGTACGCCTCTCTAAGGCCTCGCTAATCTGAACGGGCGACATCCCTTGCTTGATCTCTACAAACACGTCGGGGGCCTCGAATGAAATCGCCTCGCAACGCCGTAGTGCTGCACGAATTGTCTTAGCAGGATCAAAAACAAGTTTTTCGAAAGCTGCATTTAACTTATCAATGCTATCGTCAGTGGGTACGACCTCATCCGGTACACCCTCATCAACAACGGCGGCGGGTTCGGGTGTCGATTCTGCCTCGGGTGTAGGGGCTGGCTCAGGCGTGGGTTCTGGCACCACCTCGGGAGTTGGAGCGGCTTGAGCGGCGTCTCTCTTAAATTTTTTGACCATCAGCTCAAGCATTTCACGACTCGGATTTTCTTCTCCGAGCTTCTTCAGTTCAATTCTTGCCATAAGCTCCAGTTCGGGATCAAGAGGTTCTACGGTTGGAGGCGGCACCGCTTCAGGTACCGGGCCACCTGCAACGGGCTCCACTCCCGCAGCCGCTGCTGCCTCAGGCGCAGCGATTTCAGGTTCAGCAAAAATCTCGGGGACTAACGGCGCAGGAGGTTCGAAATCTGGTATGAGGAGATTTTCACCTGTCGCTTTCATGAAAAGAACATCGAGAGAAGCAACAAGATTCGTCATCTCAGCATCACGACTTGCCATCCGATTGAGCGTCGACCCGATTTCATCTTGAAGCGCATAGTATTTTCCTTCAATCACAGATGCTTCAGTCGCTTTGGCTGCGGCAGTTTTGGCGACTCTTGAATTTTTAAGAATAATATTCCCGAGCCACCCCAACCCTCCCACGACGGCAACGAGCACAAAAATGCCGATCAAGACAATCGCTATCTTCGCGCCGTTGATCGATCTTCCTCCCTCTGCAGTACTTGCTTGATCTGAAACGCTCGTGACGCGTAAGGTTTTTGCGGACTGCACAGCCGAAAATGCGGCCTGAGCTTCCATGGATCCTCTTTGAATAACAAGTTTTTTACCAGACTTCGATCCACCAGATTCAATGCCGGTTGAATCGCCCGACGGCAATACGCCTGTTGTAAAGGCTCGCGTTGAAACCTTCGCCGTATTCAAAGGACCCTGTTTACGAATCGCAGGAATGGCTGCAAGATAATTTTTTATATCATTAATAAGCGACCCATAGTTCGGATATCGCATGAAAAGATCATTATACATCATGCGGCCAATGATCCGAGTAACCTCAGGCTCTATGTCCGGACGAATTTCCTCGAGTGGCTTCGGAGGGCCCTTGAACCGGGCCTTAATCACAGCGATCGCGTCTTCACCCTCATAAGGCGGCTCTCCAGCGATGGCATGATAAAGGGTAGCACCAAGACTGTAGATATCGCTTCTCGCACTGTTCTTTTTCTTCTGTACTTTTTCGGGAGCGATGTAATACGGAGTGCCCCACAACTCGTTGCTCTTACCCTGCGACGCCAAACTCGCAATACCGAAGTCCACAAGCTTCGCATGCATGTTCGTGTCGAAAAGAATGTTATCCGGTTTGATATCACCGTGAAAGAGCCCCACACCCTCTGCCGCCCTGAGGCCTTCCGCAATCTCAAGTCCTACGCGCATAACAAAGGCAGGATCCAGCTGTACGCGGTTTGCGATGAACCCATCAAGCTTATTGCCAGGCACGAGTTCCATCTCGAGGTAAGGACAGCCGTTCTGCTGACCAAAAGAATAAACCTGTGCAACATGTGGATGATTTAATTTAGCAGCACTTTGCGCTTCGTTCCGAAACGTTTCAAAAGAAGCGGCATCCTCGGCCAGAGATTTCTGCATCATCTTGATTGCAACCTTACGGCCAAGCGTAATATCTTGAGCAAGAAAAACTGTTCCCATGCCGCCTGCACCCAGTCGCTTGAGGAGATGAAAATGACCGAACTTCGCTGGAACATTATTTTCGGCTCCGCAGGCTTGACACGTTGCCGCCGTGAACGGTCGTGAACCAGCGGTGAGAATCGGATTCTTGCATTCCGAACACAGAATGTTTTCAACCGGTTCAAGTCCGGAGATATCAATTGATTCGTTTTGTTCAGCATTACCGTCGGAATTCATTTTTAAATGCTCCTGTTCAAATTCTTCGTGCCACCCATGCGCTATTGACAAGCAGATCAAAATACCCCACTATTGATTTTGATTCGAGTCAATGAGAAAATAGATGAAGTTTCGATTAAAGGACGTATTATATGCATTCAGTGCTGTTTAGTCTAGACCATATTGTGATCCACTCCTTTGGAGCCTGTCTCGCCGTAGCCATCATTCTGTGCTACCTTATATTGGTTCGGCTTGGAAGACCCTCTGGGTATGGATCAGACTTCATATCAAACCTCCTTTCCGTCCTCATTATCTCAGGGCTTATCGGGGCCAGATTATTTTATGTCGCGGAACATTGGTCGTTTTACGCCGGGCAGCCTGCGAGCATTTTTAAAATCTGGGAGGGAGGACTGATGTTCTTCGGAGGCCTGCTGGTAGCCTGCGCTTCTCTCGTCATTTTCATTTGTTTGCAAAAAAAACCTCTCGCCAACGTGCTGGACCTTGTCGTCACGGCCGTTCCTCTGAGTCACGCGATCGGTCGTATTGGATGCTTCCTCAACGGTTGCTGCTACGGACGCACCTCCGACTCCTGCATAGCTGTTACCTTTCCACATGGCTCGATCCCATGGTCTGAGCAACTCCGAGAAGGCCTTATTTCCGCAGGAGCGTTGCGCTCCCTCCCCGTCCTCCCCTCTCAACTCTTCGAGGCGGGATTGAATTTTATAATTTTTATCGTGATGCTTCTCCTCTTCAGGCGGCGCCACCGCCACCCCGGATCCCAAGTTGCAGCCTATATGATGATGTACTCGGTCGCACGGTTCATTCTCGAGTTATCACGCGCCGATGAACGCCTCCACTTCGGTTGGTTTTCCATATCGCAAGCCATTAGCATCGGTCTTTTCACGGCTGGAGCCGCTCTGGCACTCGGCATAGCCTATCACGCCAAAAATACGCAAAGTCCGCGGGGAAGATGTTAGGTTTCAGGCCCTAGGTTCTGGCCAATTTTAGTGCCAAGCAGCTAGCCCCTAACTCCTAAAACCTAGCCCCTTCTTCCCTCAATTCGTAATTTTAATTCGTAATTCGTAATTTTCTCATGCGGCTACGCCGACGTTTCTTCGCCACAAAAACACTAAAAGTTCTGCGGATTACTGCAAACTTCATAAAAAGGTTTTTGGGGTAACACGGATGGTTTTCTTGAAATAATTCTGAGATTTGTCGCTTGCTTATCGAAAGCCAAAACTAAATAAATCTGCATCCGCTAACACAAAGCGCATCCGAATTGTCCGACTCGCTAAAGCCCCTAGATCGGAGTTTTTTCCCCATTGGACAGCCTGTTCTATCGTATCGCCGATGATCATCGGGCAATCCTGCAGTCGGAAGCCGGGAATCGGTGTTCCCGTCGAGTCCTGTATCTCCACCTGAACATTACCCGATGCCGCCGTGCTGTAATTGAGCAATAAGTTCTCGCCTGTAAACGTAAAATATTTTGTCAACAACTCCCCCGGTTCAGCCCCGGCATGTACGGCAACGAAGCCGTCCGTACGCAACACGTAACGGTGTCCGCTTTTGTGATAGATGGACATTTCGGCGGGGCCAGTCGGCACGACGTTATTCGCCACATAGTTCGCCCGGGTATCGCCCGTGGCGCCCCAACGCACAGGATCCAGCCCTGGCCGGATAAAGGCCTCTGTAAAGAGACGCTCATACTTGAACGAACCCGGACGGGAAGCCATGAACAGGACTTCAGTAAGACTTACGCTGAAGGGAGCGCCCAACCTCCCGCTTAACAGACGTGTCGGAGTCGCCACATAGATCTGCGGGGCGCGAAAATAGGGCTGCGTCTGGCTGGTATAGAGATTTTCACCCTGAAGGTTAGCTTCCATCACCACCGGCTTGCTCCAATCTCCGTAAAAATCAGGAGTGGAGACGCGGCTGATCACGCGGACTGGACGGCGGTGCCCTTCGTGTTGTGCACGAGTACGGAAATAGCACACATACAATTGCTCGATTTCTGACCAGAACACCACATTCTGGGAGTCCATCCATACATCCCACTCGGGCACATCCGGTCCTTTCGCAATCGCAGGTACATACCCGGCTTCCCCTCTTGCAGTGGCAATTCTGCGGGAGCAAGACGTCCAATGAATGCCGTCGGGTGAATCAAACGCTTGAAGTGCGTTTCGGCCGGCCACCCCCTTGAAACGCTCAGTTGCCGGTACACCGGGCCGGGTATCCAAAAACGGGGAGAAGTTATGGACATTGATGAAGATCACGTTATTCGACGTTGATCCGTTCAGTTCAATCAATCCCAGTTCAGGATACTCCCACTCGACACCATCCCGGCTCTCCGCATACCGGTATATTTCGTTTGAACGTTCGCCCTCCGGACGGATTTGAACAGAGTCTCGCCAGTAAGCCCGATACAAATCGCCGTCCTTGATTACTGTGGCGTAAGCTCCCGTACAGGCAGGATTTTTGGCCATCGGCATTTTGCATGCTTGTTGCAAACGCAATTCAACATTGTCCAGCGAGTCAATAATATACCGGTCCACAAACAGTTGCAATTGCGAGCCGATCGCCAACGGTGCCGTGTTGGTGGCCGCCTTTGCCTGTTCCGGTTTGCCAGTTTCGGCAGCCATCAAGGTGTTCACCCCAACGCAGGCACCACACAACAGCAACCCGACACTCAACAGTCTTCCTGTTTTTACTTTTACTTTTTTCATCTTACTTTCCTTATTGCGAAGCCGATTATCAAACAATTTCAGCTTTTCAAAATACTATCGAATTATGATCACCGTACCCAGAGATGGATACTCGTGGCATCCAATATCGACAATGCGAGCCATTACATCTAGGCGTCGCAAGCCGCCCCGATCTTTGGCAGTGTCCATCCAAGGCTGATTCGTGCCCGCATTGATGCAGGGGGATCCTTTGAGAAGTGTGTAGTCTCCTCCACCTAAGTCGGTAAACATCGGGTCGCCTCCTATATTTCCATCTCCGGCGGGAACGGGAAATACGCACGAGTAGGTTATGGCGGAGCTAGCTGTGTATAAAAGATCAGAAGGGACCCCACTCGGATACAAGTTATACATGATGATCGTATTGCGGACCACGTTGCTACTCGCTGAATTCAGTAGCACGCCGCCAATTTTGAAGCTTTCTCCAGGA
Source organism: uncultured Lentisphaerales bacterium (assembly GCA_964618405.1). GTDB lineage: Bacteria > Verrucomicrobiota > Kiritimatiellia > RFP12 > UBA3636 > JBBQIY01. The sequence continues at coordinate 3,078 of CAZUAY010000051.1, read as the reverse complement.
CTGGCGCAACGATTGCTGACGATTGTGCAGTTCTCAATCAGGGCGTATCCATTAAAGCTCAGCATCCCCCCCGCATAGGAGACCGAAACATTGTGGCTGATTTCGCAGTTGCGTAAAACATTGGTCTGGGTCGTACCGCTTGTGGACACGCCGCCGCCATACGACCCAGTATTTCGCCGAACCGTGCAATTTTCCATAGTTAGCGCTTCCATGGCCACTCCGCCCCCAAATGCAGAACCGCTTGACTCCGCAGTGTTCCCTTCGACAATGCAGTTTCTCATAATTGAACCGGAGGATAGTCTACTCGTTTTTATCCCGCCACCCGAACCGCCGCGTGTTTCATTCTCTGAAACCGTACAGTTATCCATCACGAATCGACCGTAAGTTAAACTGAGCCCCCACCCCCGGCTGTAGTGCAACTATTGTTCGCGATTGTGCTATTGGAAAACCACACCAGAAAATCGGATCCGTCGGATCCGTCTTCACCGCGGCTGTGTACCCCACCTCCGCCGCCCTTATTAGCGGCGGTCCTGACGTAGTTATTACTGATCACACAGTTGTCAACGCGACAGGTGCCTGAGTTGGCTCCGAAGCTAATGCTCAAACCGCCTCCCGCGTTCAAAACGTTGCCGTTGGCAATCGTAAATCCATCAATCAACACATACGCCTCTGGACTGCTCAGCGTGATAGACATGCCGCGGTTGGTGTTGCTTCCGTCTATCACTACGGCGGACGGATTGATGCGGTTGCCTCGCAATTCCAGCGACTTGTTAATAGTGACGACAGTTCCATTCACCACAGAATTGGTGTAGACGCCATCGGCAACCCAGATGATAGAGCCTGAAGCCGCAGCCGTCACTGCATCCTGAATGTTGCTGGCAGCCATCGCCCAGCTCGTGTAGGGAGGGGTATCAGAATTCGTACCGTTTCTTGCGACGTAATAGTCGGCGGTCGCAGCAAGCGGAATAAGAACCCCCAAAATGCAAAGTGAAGTTTTAATAAGTCTGTTTTTCATTTTCATCGTTAATCTCCTGTTCGTTTTTCTTTTGGTTGTCAACGACCTCAGCTTTTCATCTCATTCAGAAAACGAGTTTGCCTAGCGCTTCAGCATCCGTCGCACTTTGGCCGTCTTTCCAAATCAAGTATTGTTGCCCGCGATCCCAGCGGACTCGACCAACATTAAAGCCCCAGGGTTGTCCTGCCACCGGCGCTTCTGCAGAAAAATCGGAGAAAGGAATTCTAAACCAAGCAGTCCAGACTCGCGAAGCTAGGTTCCAACGGCTCTTTTCTAGAGTAACCCCGAAAGCGAACTCCCATGATCCATTCCAGGATTTATCCTCGGTCAACCGATCATTGGCTCTGGGCAATAGAACCGAATCAAAACGAGAGCCTTCTGCGGGATTGGCGGCGATGCGGAAGACCTTTCCGCCGGAGTTCGGCGGCGCAATACCCAGTTCAACATATTCTTCCTTGAAGATGTCTCCGTCCGGAATCGTCTTCAAAATATCCTCTGGGTGTTTCGAAGGCGACAGACTCGTAACGAGAACATAAAAAGCCTCTTTATCGCGGAGAACTTTTAGAGTCGCTTTTATGTTGGTAAACGGCATGCCATCACGCTCCTTAAGCACCGCCTCAGGTACTTCATCCCAAATCGTCGCCTCAATTCCAGGCACGATGTCAACTTCCGAAACGTTCATTTCCCGCGAATTATCGAGAATCCCATTGCGGATCGCCGCAATGTCCCAATTGAGACACGTGTATTTCCATTGTTGTTGGTATCCACTGCTTTCCAATGCGGCATGCGTGTAATGATGACCGTTGAATGGGCGCATCTCGGGCCAATCGCTCAAGGGCTGGAAAGCACTTTTATTGTCGCCTCCGGCGAGGTTTTTAAGATCCATGTGCCAATCATCAATCGCATCGATGAGCGAATCGAGATTTGTCTGAGAGGGATTTAGAGTCCAAGCATTCTGAAGGAAGAATATTTCCGACAATTTACGAATATAGTTGAACTCGATCCGGATGAGATGGAGCCTCGCCTTCACGTCCGGATCTTGTGCCGTTTTTTCTGCCGACGTCAACAGCGCGTCCGCATCAGCGCAATACTCCGGAGGATACATGCTCATCACGTGCCACTTGCTGTCATGGTATTTAGAACGGGAATATTCCCGGCTCCACGCCGGCATGTAAACGCCGAAAAAATCAGAATAAATTGCGATCTGTGTATGTAAAAGATCAAAAAATGTCTTCATCGGTCGTGCTACAACAGGACCAAAGGCGGCCTCGCAAAACTCGTCCTGGATGGCCTCCCAGTCAGCCGAAGGATCATCCAACATGCGACCGTAAACGTAATAGGCCGGTGCCTGCATGCCGCGTACCGCACCAATCGAGCCGTCTCGCGCGGACCACTTGACTTTGTTGCGCTCTAGGGTTCGTACAAACTCCGCTATATGCTTAGGCGTCCGCTCCGGCAGGTAGGGCCCTGCTTGGCCAAATCCAGTAAACGTTTCCTCAAACCCGCAGACGCCGGCCGGGAATTCAACGCCTCCCAGCTTATCAAAGTCTATTTGGGATGCAAATTGAATACGTGGAATCACGTTCTCAGGAAATCGCTGGATGACATCAATAGAAATTGGGGTGTCCTGATAATTGAGCAGAACAATTCGCACATCCGGATATTTCTTACGGATACGCTCGGTAATATTAAAAAAACCTTGCCACAGTTTGCCAGACTTGCCCCTCGCGAGAACTTGACTAAAGTTCTCCGCCTTGCTTCCGAAAAGGGTGTTACACGCCTCGCAGTTGCAGTGGCACAGCGCAAACCCGTCCTGAGTACCGATCGAAATCGTTTGCTCTCCGTTTTTGATTCGCTTCTCTGCAGCCTCAAACATCAGATCCTGAACACCCTCATTCGCGACACAGTACGAAATTGCGCGGATACGGCTCGGTATGGGTACCTCACAAGAACGCTTCCCATCTGGGAGCAGGGCGAAATACTCAGGATGGCTCTTGGCATATTTTTTCGCCAAGAGAACCTCCCCCCAGAGGATCTCGGATCCCTCGACGAAACTCAAGGGA
>CAZUAY010000050.1:0-17095 GCA_964618405.1 uncultured Lentisphaerales bacterium | reverse complement strand
ATACCGTCAAGACATCTCATCACCGCCTGCCTTTCAGCAGTTGTTCTTCTCACCCTCAACGTACCTGCGTCTGCTGAAATCATTTTCGGAATGCGGGATAAATGTTCTGGTACGACGGATGGATTTCGTGATTTTTCCCGACAAGGTCGTTTTTTTGCGACCTCCGATTATGCAGACGTCGGCAACGACTGGGGAGTCCTCACTCGCGCACGCGCCATCACCACCCCAGGGAGGTTTCCGAGTTACAACTCTCCTTGGACTAGCGATGGAGGCCGAACCTTGTTTGGCGTACAGTTCGATGCTGCCATCACGCCCATTTATCCGGGCCAGTTTGGTCCTGACTCCAACAGCGTTCCTTTATTCACTCAGGCCGTCATCCAGTGGAAGGAGAATGTGCCTGAACCCTCCACTTGGGCGGCTTGCATTCGTACGCCCGAAGGCCAACTGGTCAAGCTCAAAACCGATAACAAAAAGCCGATCTATCCGTTCGACCGCACAACCATCAACTTCGAGCCGACCGCGATCAAAACGTTTTATGTCGGTTTGAAGGGTCGGGAGGATGGCATCGTCAATTATGCGGATGTGGTGGATATCAAGCTTAAAATTGCACCCGAGCGGCCCAGCCTAACCAACTACATGAGGGTGTTTCATCCGAGCTTCTACCTGGCGGTTATGAATCCCCAGGAGCCGGGCATGCTTGAGGGGCTGACGCCTGTGAATGCCTTTTCTGCGTCACATCATACTCTGTTTTATCACGGGCAATACACATTCGATCTGTTCTTCCGAATGACGCCTTTTATTGACTACAAGGGTGCAACCTTGTTTGCGGTCAAAAAAGAGTACCCCGTCACGACGAAAACCACTGAAGATGCCGATACGGTCGCCTACACGCTTTCGTTCGACATCCCAGGGGAAAAGTCGGTGGAGTTGGCAGTCAAATCCGTCTTCCGCCAAAGTGCAGAAAACGCGCTCGAATTCGATTTTCAGGCGGATGCGTTGCCGGAGGGAGCTCGCCTCGGCTACCAGTTTAACGGACCGGCATCGATTTTCGGGACTCTGGCGGATACCTTGCCGACCGCATCCGGAAAGCCGTTTGCCTGCGAAACACCTGCGGGGAAAATGCAGTTCCAAGTCCGCAGCGGAAGCGATATCGCAGTGGCGCGGCAACCCGGGAGGAAAATCGGTTGGAATTCGAAGGACGAACCCATTCAGTTCACCACACTCGCTTCCGGGAGGAATCTGGCGCTGACGTTTTCCTTGCCGATCGGTTCGGCAGGCCAGCCGCAGCCGGAGGTTTTAAATTACGCCTGGAGACCGTCGCAAGTGGGCGAAGGGGATCAGGGTGTCGCCCCCTTTCAAGCTTCAGATCTGGAACTCCTAGAGGAAATCGATTGCGGCAACCCGAACGATCCGCACCCGTACTTCGACAGCTCCAATGATCCCGCAGTGGAAGCACTAAAAAGAAAATATGGCGACAAAATGGTGGCGCGAGGAGGACAACAGAATCCCTACGGTTACTTGGCATTCCTGAATAATCCTCAGGACGGCGCGATTCCAATCAAGACCGTAGCCGGCCAACCCTGCCGGTCGATCCCCGATAATTTCGGCATCTATTTCCGGTATAACCTCCAGACAAAAATCCAGCCGCATCATGCCTATCTGGTGGTGATTGAACACGCCTTCGATCAATTGCGCCGGGGCGAATTCCACTCCATTTATCTGGATAAAGACGATAATCTGGTGAATGGCTCTCTGCTCTCCGGCGGCATTGAAACGAGTGCCGCGGGCGGCGACGGGTTCCGCACGGAATCGTTCCTCTGTTATACGCTCGCAAAACGCTGGCCTGAAGAAAGTACCAGCTCTCTTGTGTTTAGCGGCGTCTATTCGGATGGTGCGAGTTGGGAGCCTGCCCCAGGACCCGCGATCAAGACGATTCGGATCTACAAGGTCAATAAAATGCCGGCTCTTCCGGATCTTGCGCCCTTGGTGCCACCTGCCCAAGAAAGACGCTCCTTCATGTGCCTGACAGAGCTTTGCACCTCTCCGGGGCCGATGTGGTTGTTCCAATACGCAAAGCTGGTTGGCTACGATGGAATTTGGACGTACAACGATCCAATCAGCGCCTTTCTGGGCGGCAGTTCGGACACGAAATGGGGAACCTGGGTGCATCCGGGAATGCTGGCTGGGAATCGGCAGTTGTTCGCGGCTGCCGAGGAACAAGGGCTCTTCGTCAATATGCATTTGAGTGGACTCATTTCGATGGGCTTTGGGCCGGGCGATGATGACAGCTTTACCGGTTCATTTCACCACTCGTACAGCGGAGAAAGTGTACCGTTCAAGCCGTCCTCGGCCGAACGAGCACACATCGCTAAGGCGCTGAGCAAGTCACTGCCTGCACTGGCGAAGTACCGTTCGCTCAGAGATATTTCGCTGGCAGACAATATCCAAGTGCCGTGTGTGTGGTCGGAACGCAACGTACGGGATTTCTGCGCCGACACCGGCGCAACGCTGACACCCTCTCCGCTTTTCATCGAAAACGCCCATGCGATCCTAGACGGCGGCCCAGAGCTGGTGAGCCAGTGGATGAAGTGGGCTTGCGCCGAGCGCTTTAAGTTCCATAAGTGGCTCTTGGCTGAGGTGCGCCAGTACCGCCCGGATCTGTATCTGACCCTGAGCAAGACCTGGTACAATGGAATGATTGGCACGTTCGAATCGCGGAAGGAGAATCCAATCCAAGGCGTGACCCGCGAGCGCTTGGCGGAGTTGGGCGTCACCAATTATTTTGAATTCCTTAAGTTCATGGGTATCAATCCAGATCTCTATGCAGGACAAGCTGGATTTTCCATGGAGATTGATTCAAACATGCGCATTAGGCCCGCAGACAAACTGCATCCGCGCTTTTATGGCACGGATTGGTTCAACAAAATGAAAGAAGATTTCAAGACCGAAGGCTTGAGCATCATGGCCAATTATTGTTACGAAGAGAGTTCCAAGCCGCTGCGGGCTTACTCGACCGTCTTTGCTGCTAGCCAGCAACGCTTCCGCAAAGGACTCGTCGAGGCCATGCTCTTCGGAAACCCACGCAATATTACACTCCCCACGTACACCGAACCCTGGAGCGGCCATATTCAGGACGTGCGCGAGTTCGCAGTGCCCTATCGGCTCCTGCCGTATGCAGCGCCGGAACCGTTCGGCGGTACACTGTCCGATTCTGCCTCGCAGGCAGTTGTGCATCGCTATGGAGATCGCTATGCCCTGTTCAACGCTGGGGATAAAGAAACGACGGTCACGTTGGGATTGCCGACTGGCTGCACCTCCGTTACCGATCTCTCCAGCGGAGTCTTTGAAGCGTTGAAAATCGTTCAAAACGGTGGAAGGCGCGTCGTGACTATCGCGATGCCTCCGTGGTCACTAAAAGCACTGGATATCAAATAAAGGAAAAATGCTATGCGTCTCTGGATCCGAACAACTATCCTGACCTTAGGCCTTGCCGCCGTGGCATGTGCCGACCCACTCTTGCCGCCAGACGTAGCCGACGCGACCGCAACGGTCATCGACGGTGCCCTCAATGAGGCTGCGTGGAAAAAAGCGATCACAGTCGAGCTGGCCGAGACGGCTATGCCGCTGCGCCCAGCGATCCCCGGAACGCAAACCACGCTTCGAATGATGACTGCTGGGGGAACCTTGTACATCGCGGCGGACTGTTTGTTCCCTGCCGATGCGCCCCCGAAAAGCTCACGACGTGAGCACGACGCACCTGTCTTTGAGGACGAAAGTCTGGAGCTTTTCATCGCGTGCAACGGCGGGCCACAGGCTACCGATTATTATCATTTCGCGATCAACGCCAGTGGATCCACAAGCGAGCGACACATCCTCGACCCGGCTTGGAACACGGACTGGCAAAGCGCCGTTGTGGTGGGTCGCGATCGATGGACTGCCGAGCTGGCCATCCCACTGGCAGCACTTGGCGGGGGCAACGCGTCGGGCCATTACTGGCAGATCAATGCGTGTCGCAACTTGTACGACGCGCAAGGGTCGTTTGCCCAAGGCTGGACATTGGCGCGGCCCGGCTATCACAGCCCTCAGGTCCTGATGCTCTGCGGGCCGGTCAGCGCACCTGCGCTGCTGGGTGCTGTCAACACGGCCCTGACGGACTTGGAGGCGCTGAAAGCCTATCTGGCGGGATCCGACAAAAAGCAGTACCAGCAATTAACCGACTACCGTGCGAAGCTAGCGGCAGCGAAGGATGCCACCCTGCTGCCGACGGCGGCAGTCGAGATTCTGGAAACGGCATGGCGTAACGCAGGCCAGCTTGAGACCGCCGTTATTCTGAATTACATGTTTGAATGAGCACGAACGGAGGATAGACGATGAGATTAAAACTAGGATGGGGAATGCTAATCACCGCGCTCTGCGTTGGCCTGCCTGTGGCGCAAGGTGAGACAGAAGACGTTCAAACAATTACTGTTCCTAAAGTAGACGCCGTGATCCAACTTGACGGACACCTACGCGAAGATGTTTGGGAGAAAGCCGCCGTGTTTCCTGTCAACGAGGCACATAGCGGCACCGCGCTCCCCGGTTGCGAAACTACCGTTCGTATCTGGCGCAGTGCCGACACGCTCTATTTGGGTTTTCGATGCGAAAACCCATCCTTGCCAGTGGGCCTGCATGCCGACTTCCGCGCACGCGACCAAGGGGCGGTTTGTTCCGATGAAAACGTTGAAATTTTCATCCGCACGCCGGTCGGCGATGAGCCGTCGCGCCAATTTGTCCTGAATGCGCTCGGCAGCATCTATGACGGCACGTTTTCAGCAGGACCCCAGTCCGAGTGGAACGGTACTTGGATCTGCGCAACCACGGTGGTGCGCGGTGCCTGGTATGCCGAAGTGGCCATTCCCTTCTCCGATCTAGGTGGAACCCCTCCCTCTATTCTGATCAATTGCTGCCGAGCGGGCTATGGTGCCCGAGGTGCCAAATGGAACAGCGTTTGGAAGAAACCCGGCTATTTTGCGCCTGCTTTTCGTATTGATCTGACGCCATGAGAGTGAGATATTTTTCAGGTTGGCTTTCAGTGGGACTTTATTTCCCTTCAATTCTGGCGCGTCTAGGCCTCCGGATTGCGCTGGCTATAACCGTGGTGTTCACGGTGACGCATTTGGCCAGCGCACGCGATCTCTACGTTGTTAAAGGTAATCCTGGCGCCGTTGCGCCCTACGCTTCATGGGAAACGGCGGCGAGCGATATCCAGACGGCTGTGGACGCTGCTGCAGAAGGCGGGGAGGTCTGGGTTCGCTCCACCGTTGCCTGGCCAATGACAGCGCCGCGGACGTACCGATCGGTTGGCGACACCGTTTGGGTTCGCGCTGGTGTCTACAACACGGGCGGCCGTTCAGACGTGTTCGTGAATGGTTATAATTCTCGCGCGAAGTTGCCCAACCGTGTGGCCATTGACAAGGCTATTGTTGTCCGCAGCGAGTACAACGATCCGGCTCATACGATCATCCAGGGTGCTTGGTCGCTCGACGGTCGCACAAACGGACCCGGTGCTGTTCGCTGCGCCTACGTGGCCAGCGGTGCCGTTCTGATGGGTTTCACCTTGACCGGCGGTGCCACGTTGTCTACGAATGAGGCGTGGGCCTCCAGCTCCGATCGAAGCGGAGGTGGCGTCTATGCGCAGTCCTCTCACGCAACGATCTCCAATTGCATCTTGATCGCCAACGCGGCGGAGGGTGATCCCCGCAACTCAGCCCGCGGCGGCGGTGGTGCCTGTCAGGGCACCTTCTTCCATTGTGTGTTTGCGAACAATACCACGCCTTTCCGCGGTGGTGGTGCCGACCACTCCGTTCTCTTCGACTGCGTGGTGACAAACAATAGTGCCGCATACGGCGGTGGCGGTGTCCACGGTGGGTCACTGACCGACTGCGTGGTCTCCCAAAATGTCACCGCCGGCGACGGCGGCGGCACTTTCGGCTGGAGCGTTGCGAATCCGTGCCGCGTGTACGGCAGTGTCATTGCGGACAACCGCGCTGGCCACAACGGCGGCGGGGCAGGTCCGAACACAGTGCTCGAACGTTGTCAGCTGGCTGGCAATACGGCGGGAAATCGTGGCGGAGGTGCCGCGGGTGCCAAATTGACTGCGTGTGATGTGTTCCAAAACCAATGCCTAGAGGGTGACGGCTGGGGTGGAGGCACCTTCGGTGGCGCCTTGCTTGACTGCCGCGTGGTTGGCAATACCGCTCGTGTTGGCGGGGGCCTCTGGGGAGGAAGTTGCACCAACGGCCTGATTGTCGGCAATGAAGCGGTGGACGCCGGCGGCGCCTTTGGCGTGGCCCTGCAGGCCTGCACGCTGACAGGCAACTCGGCCTCACACGTGGCTGGCGGACTGGCCTGTTATGGACCCCTGGTGGTCGCCGACAGCATTGTCTACGGCAATCAGGCGCCTGAAGACCCGAACTGGAGGGGGCGCGAACTCGTCTTCCTCCGATCCTGCACCTGGCCGATGCCGTCGGAGGCCAGCGTGGATACACGCACCAACGCTCCACTGTTCCGCGCCGCCGGCAGCGGATATGGCACCAACCATGTGTCAGGCGATTACCGGCTCGACCCACGCTCGCCCTGCGCGCATGCTGGTGCGCACCTGGACGGGAACGTGTTCCTCGGTTTCGAACTCAATCCGACAAAAAAGGAAAATTGAATATGTTCACTCGACCCCACAAACGACCCATGCTTTTCTGCGGGATTGCTGCGCTGATCGCGGCATCTTCTTGTATAGGCCTCGACTCGCTCGCTGCTACGGAGATTCCGCTCGTCCGAGACGGCCAGACCGATTACGCGATCATCACCGTCAACGAAACACCGAAAGACATGTGGAACGCGCGGTTTCTCGCGTGGTTTCTGAAGGAAAAGACCGGGGCGGATTTTCCAGTCGTCGCGGCGGACAAGGCGGATGCCGCAACGCCAGCAATCCGCATCGGCGCGGTGGACAAGTCTCTGCTTGAGGGTCTGCAAGATCTGGATCATGTCGTGAAGAGCGACGGCAACGATATTCTGCTGTACGGCAAGGGGTACGATGCTGATTTTTACGCGGTCATGGATTTTCTCGACAACGAATTCGGCTATCGCTGCTATTGGAGTTTCCCGGAAATTGAAAAGCAACCGACGATTCTGCTGAAGCCAATGAGCCGGAAGCTAAGCTATGCATTCAAATGGCGGCAGCAAACGGGTACGTTTTCCCATTACCTCCGCGGCGAAAACGGATATTTCCCGAGCCGCAATGCCTTGGCCGTCCTGAAAAAGAAGGGCCCTGCGGTTACGGAGAAATTCTCGCTCGACGCCCAGCCGGGGGACTATCCGGAAATCAAGCCTCAGCAGATTCAGGTTAATCTCTGCCATACAGAGTTTGGCTATATTCCCTGTGGAGACCCGGATTATAAAGGCTACGAGTTCGTCGAAAATCAAGATTATTCTAAAACGAATCCGGAGTTTTTTGCGATGAACGCGGCGGGCGTTCGTTCCCCGAAAAATATGCACCTTTGTTTCGCCAACAAGGAAATGCGTAAGGAATTTACTAAAAACATAGAAAAGCATCTGGAATTTCTCGGCACGGAAGCGGTGGAGATCTGCGTCCATTACACCGACGATAGCGGCAAGCCCTGCTATTGCCCGGAATGCGCGGCTCTGGAAAAGGAGTATGGCACGCCGGGCGGCCCGGTGTTCGATTACCTTCTCGAGGTCTCGAAAGAATTTAAGTTGAAGCACCCCCAAACAACCCTCATGACACTTCTTTATCGCGAGAACCAGACCCAGCCGCCGCCCGTGTTCGAGAGCGGAAGGAAATTCCCGGACAACATTCGCTTCTGTTATGCGGGCATCTCCTTTAAGACGAACCGCAAGATCAGCCACCCGGACAATCAGCAGGCATACGAGGATTTGAAGCGTTGGAGCACGCTGAGCGACCGCATCTTCACCTGGGTTTATCACGCCCATTACGGCGCAATGCTCTACCTGCCTTATGCGGCCGATTTTATTCTGGTGGACTACATCCGCGAAGCGAAAAAGCTCGGACTCGAGGGCATGTTCTATGAATTCGCCACCTATTCTGCGTTTTCCTGGGACGCAAAAAACCTCTACAGCCTGGGTCCGCGAAATTTCGCCATGCTCGACCAGTACTTGTTTTATCGGTTTACTAAGAATCCGGATCTAGACTACGAAACGGAAGTTGCTGACTACATGAACCATGTTTACGGCCCCGCCGCCAAACTCGCGAAGCAGTATCACGACGAACTGCAGCAAGCCTGCACGGTCGACAATCCGTATCCCATGATCCTGACCGGCAGAAACTTCAGCAAGGAGCTGGCGTACCTTTCCCCAGACAATCTTTACCGCTGGGAAAAGCTCTGCGACGCAATGGAACAAAGCCTCGGGGACGACCATCCGGATAGCCTGTGGAAGGTGAAAATGCTCCGCAAGCCGCTCGATACAGCGGTTTATGGACGCTGGTTTGACTGTGCAGAAAAATATCCCGACTATTTCACGGATCCAGCCGCGTTCCGGCAACGCATCGGCACCCCTTCGACGCATGCCTTCGCGAGTGGGCTTAAAGATTTTCTGGTCAAAGCCGATCTCGCCATTCAATACGGAGGTAAAGGCAAGCCGCTCCCCGCGCCGTTTGCGGGTATTCCCGAAGAGAACATTCGCCGTCTGGTGCCCGTGAATGGCGCAAATGGTTCATACGCCGATCCCAAACAGAAACTTTTTGAGGAGCCCGATGCTGCGTTTGGATACGCCACCTCGATCGATCGACCGGATCACAATCCCTTCAGGTTCGGCTTCTACCAGACCGACCGGAAAGAACACGGTGCCCAGGCGAGACTGAACGAGGCGGACTACGAACCGGGCCAGTACAAGATTTTTAAACTTGGAGAAATTCAGCCAACCCCACAGTCTACGCTCTGGTTTTCCTCCAAGAGTTGGTGTACCGCCGTTGATACCAGCAATCTGTACGACTTGAAGGATACCAATCAAAAGTGGGATGCCTGGGTTTCCCTGAAGTTCCCAGCAGGATACAGCGGACAAACAGGTGCCGTCGTACTCTGCGATCAGGTTATCTTTGTGAAAAAAGCCGAGGTCGACTAAAGCGCTTGAGAGAGGAAGTGGGGCGTAGTAATTTCGAATTACGAATTACGAACAATTCCGGCCTCACCGAGGCCAGCCACAGGGGAGAAGTAGCGAGTAGCGAGTTGTGAGTTGCGAGTTGCGAGGGGCCAGCCACAGGGGAGAAGTAGCGAGTTGTGAGTAGCGAGTTGCGAGCCACAGGGATGCTCGAAGGTGGAGTCGATGGGTCGAGTCGGGTCGATGGTCGACAAAGTTTGCGACTTATGTTGCGTACTTCAGAATAGGCTGGTCTACAACTCAGAAAGGCGGACATCGCCTCTCTCGGCATCCTTCCAGCTGGGCTCGGCCACTGATCATTTCGGGCGTGAGGCCCACCAACGTCATGCCACGTCCACGATAGTTCCGAACTGGCTCAACCTAGGCGAGCTTCACCTCGCGCAAAACGACGCCCCTGACCGTATTCAAGACGGCGAAAAAACTTCATCAAGCGACCAACGATTAAACGGCACAGGGGGACGATTGATCCATCTGCCGTTAGTAAAATCAGGAAACGCCACGGGATGACCACCTAAAGCGATGGACTGCTCAGAAAGACACGTCACTGCCATCCAGGTGGCGCAATCATAAACGTCAATGGGAGGAGTTGAACGATTTCGAACCGTATCAAGAAATGCGGAAAGCACCAAGCCATCCATTCCTCCATGCCCACCGATCATCTGAGAATGATAATCACGCCAGATCGGATGATCGTAGGTCTTATAAAACATTTCTACTGGATTCCAGCGTCCCACTGGAAACGGGTTCCCGTCCGAATCAAGCAGCGGTTTCTCACGGGTGGCATGATCGATATAAATCCCCTTGGCATCCTCAAGCCAGATGCCTCGCGTACCCTGAACCCTGCCGCAACGCGAATATGGACGTGGCAACGAAACGCAATGCGTCAAGACGATCGTTTCGCCTCCAGCACACGTGATCACAGTCGTCACCACATCCCCTTTGGCCGCCATCACCTCGCGCCCCTCTGTAAAGCGAGTAAAATCCTGCAAACCACGAGACTTGCAAGCCGTAGAGGTCAATGTCAAAAAGCGGTTTCCTCGATTAATCCTAAGCAACTTCGCGATCGGACCCAATTGATGCGTCGGATATAAGTCGGCATTACGAAACCGATTGTGAAGTGTGCGCTCGTCACAGCCCTCTTCAGCAGTCCGAATTAGACAGATCCGCAAATCATGCTCATAGCCACCGGCACAATGGACGATTTCACCAAAAAGCCCTTGGCGCACCATATTGAATACCATCAGCTCATTCCGCCCATAACAGCAGTTCTCGAGGATCATGCACGGGTTTTCCGTCCGCTCAAACGTGCGTACAAGCCGCCAAAGCTCATCGACGGATGAGGCTCCGCCAACTTCGACACCGACATACTTCCCAGCTTCCATCGCATCAATCGCAATCGGCAGATGGTCATTCCACGATGTCGTAATGATGATCGCTTCGATCTCCGGTTGGGCGAGTAACTCTCGGTAGTTTCTGAATACCGTGGGTGGTGGGAGTCTCGCCTTTTCAAAAATGCCAAGAGCCACGGCAATCGCAGGCTCAGAAAAGTCGCAGATAGCACCGATCTCAACGCCATCAAGCTTCAATAAGGTGGAAATAGTCCCTATCGATACCGTTGCACGCAATCCTAATCCAATGATGCCAACAACGGTCTTCTGATTCGCATGAATGTTCTTCATAAAAGTTGTTTCTCCAAGGGTATAAATGTTACCTTTTAAAATATTGAAAAATTTGATCAAGTCTTACAAAAACCAACAATCATGTCATTCGCATCAACGGAATTATCAAGTAGAAGAGTTGCAAGTAGAGCAAGGTAGGTGACGTTATCGATAAGCCCACCCTGGGGCGCGATCAGAAAAAACGATGGAGTAACTTTGGGCTTCCTAAAAACGTTGTCGCGAGCGATTTCGGTTAAGGTGGAGAAAACGGCCAAGCTGCGCATCTCCAATCCCAGCGTCATCGGATCTGCAAGAGAGTCCCAGCATTTGTGCGTTCAAAACAACCGATATCCGCGATGCCGGACAAGCGATCGACGCGCGGATTGTCAGCCAGATCCAGCGTTGCCGCCGTGACCCAGGCTAAGGGCCTGCCCGCATTGACGCAGAGCGAAGAGGCGGCCAGCCGGAAATCCTGTTTTTCGAAGTTCTGGAATCCGGGATCATCGGTAAAGCAGTCTGTTGCGTTGAGGTTGGCAAGCGACCCCACGCAGGAATTCGTGGCGTAGAGGTTGGTTAAGGGATTGCCAGTGATTTCCGCTGGGTGGTTCCTGTGAAGGATCGTATTGTTCAAAATGAGCCCCGAGGGTTCGTCAGGGGTACCCAATGTGATAGCGGCGGACGAACTCCAGTTGCTGACGATCGTGCAGTGGTCTAGAATCAAGGGTTGTTTTCGGCTCCAGTAGATGGCACCGCCGTCACTCGCTGCAACATTGTTATAGAACAAGCAGTGGCGAGTGTAGCAGGGCTTCATGGGGTTTTCCAAAAAAACCGCGCCGCCGTACCGGAGCAGCGCTCGGTTGTCGTGGAACGTGCAGCGATCAAGAAACAACGCGACCATGTTGCCGTAAATGCCGCCGCCTTCGCCAGCCACGTTGTTCATGACCTGACACTCGATCAGCCGCAGGGCGGGCCCAGGATTGCCGGTTGTACTGGAGACGGCTCCGCCTAGGCTACGGCTGGAACCGGAGCTTTCGGCGATGTTGCCGCTCAGGACGCAGTTCGAAATGACAACATCCTTCATATAGGGCGAAACACAGATGCCTCCACCCGTGGCCTGAGTTCCCCAGGCCACGGTGTTGTCGCGGACAATGCAGTTCTGGATGATTACTTTGTATTCGGCCCAGTCAGCGGGATCTGCTAGCATGATTCCACCGCCGTAGTTTGTAGCTAAGCCGTTACAGAAGGTCAAACCGTCGAGCACGACCGGCTTGGTGGTGGTGGTGGTTATGCGGACAACGAGCGGTCGGTAGGCATTCTCGCCGTCGACAATAACGTCGGCAGGATTGCCAGTTGCGCCCCGAAGCGTTATCGAGCGACCGATATAGACTACGTTGGTGCCGTAATAATTCGTGGGGTTAGAAGGGAGGGTATAGTGACCCGCTCCGACCCAGACGATGTCGCTGTCGACCGCCATATCAACAGCGGCTTGGATGTTGCTCGCCGCCCCGCCCCAGCTTCGGAAGTCGCTAGGCGTCTGCCCTGCTTGTGCCACAAAATATTCGATGCCGTACGAGCAGCCGATACTCATCCAGCCCGCGAAACACCAAGCGAGCCAAGAAACGTTCTTGAGAGAAAACCATGTTGAATGCTTCATTTTAGATCTCCATATTGAGTTGGTTTAACAACGTCTACTCATCGAGCCCAAAGATTGCCCCAGCGACCAGTTTCGTCATAGCGGCCGCCCGTCGGGGCCAGTGCCTGATTAGATGCCTGCCCGTGGGACCAGCGTGTACGACCGACCTGAATTCCCCACGTGTATTCCTTCGTTGGCCCAAGGGCACCGAAGTCGCCGGTCGGAATTGCCATCTCGACGATCCAGCGATCCTCTAGCTTCTGAACCGCGACTCGCGTGCCGGGTGTCCAGAAAATGGGCATGGAATTGTTGCGCTGAACAATCTCCGGATCGGTTGATTCGTCGTAGACTGCGCCGTTAGGGTTCACGACGATCTTGAAGAAACTGTGCTCAGGTGTGGAGACATAGACCTCAAGCACTTCGTCATTGAAGATGGCGACATCGTCGTTGGTTTCGCAAGTGGCATTCAGGTCTTGCATGTCGTTCTTGTGGCAGACCGCCAGCACGTACAGCACGTTTTCCCCTCGGCGTATGACTACGTCGGTTTTGTCGCGGAGAATTGCTTCGCCGGTGGTGAGGTCTTTGAGGGGCACCCACCCATAATCGTATTTTGCAGGATCCGCGTCGAGTGCTTCGGGCTTCAGCCCCAAGGGCGGCTGTTGGAGCCAGTAAGAGGGGCCCTTGCGCTCCAACGAGGCAGCCATCTTGCGGAGGGGCAGAATTTCCTCTTCGATCTGGGCGATCCGGCGATCATAGATCGAGCCGGGTTCGACCGCAGCGCGGGCGCGGTTTAAGTACTCAAAATAGTGTTCGTTGTGTCCGCTCAGCGATACGACGGTTCGCTTATGAAGCGGGACGGGGTTGCAGAATGCTTCTTCTGCAAATTCGTAGAAGCCCTGCATCGGTTCGGCCGCAGGTCCGAAATAGCGTACATAGTAATCGGCGAGAACCGCTTCCCGATCCTCGTTAGGATCCCAGAAGAGCCGATTCTGCCAATACAGCAAAAAGTGCATGATTCCTGGGCAGGTAATTTGGCCATTGTCGCCTTTGACCTCGATGAATTTACCGATACAGCGTCCATCAAGGGCCTGCATATCTTTCTGGAGAGCGGCTGTAAAAAAAGGCGGAATGCGGGGCTCAAGGCCGGAGAAAAAGAACAGAAAGTAATCCCAGACGCGGAGCCGATCAGGCTTCAAAAGATGCCACCAAGCCTCGCGCGTGTCGAGGATCATCTTGCGCCGGTGGGGTTCGGTCAACCAGCTCGTCCAGTAACAGAGGGTGATGGAGACGTTGTCGCGTACGAGGGAGGGGTCGTCGGGCGGTCCGAAATAGGGTGGATAGCCGGCACATTCAAGGAAGCGGTCCGGGTGCGTTTTTGCGAGCTCGTCTGCCGCCCAGCTCCAGTAGTCCCAGACGTAGTTGTTGAACCGATTTTCCAAGGTATTGCCGATTGAGAAGTGCTTGGAATCTTCGAAATCGATGGCACCGAGTCCATCGGGCATTCCGAGGGCATGCGATTCGAGGCCTGGCAGCAAGTCTAGGACGGCGCGCAGGTATTGCATCGACAGCTTTCGGAAGATGGGATCTGTGAGTTTCGGGACGCCTCTTTGTCCGCCGACCACCTCGCCATGCTGATCGTGCGCGAGGATCTGGGGAAATTCGGCGCGAATATCCTTGGCCATCACCTCCCAAGTCGTGTGGTTAAATGAGCGCATTCGGGAAACACCGCTGCGGAGTCTGTGCAACCAACGTTGGGTTTCCTCGCCAGTTGTATAGATGTAGAGTTGCCGGAAGGCGGAGTGGGGTGTGCAGACCCGATGCTGGGGTTCGAAACGCAGGGTGTCGGCGTGCGGTGGGATGACCGTTCCAAGTTCGCCGGGCGCATACCAGCGCACCCCGAGCTGTTCGAGGAGGTCACAGGCAGCGTACCAGGTTCCGGTGTCGTCGTTCGGGCGGATGCCGAGGTTTGGTAAGACGCGTTCCATAGAGATGCTGGGCACGGGGAACTTTACCCCAATCCGTGTCTGCCAGGCCTGAACGGACTCTGGGTTGCGATTTTCGTACGGAGGGACGCCGCGCAACAGGTCGCGCCCAGCAACGATCACCTCGTTCTTTTCCACGACTATCTTATAGCCGCCCTGTTCGACACCGGTGAGGTCGAAGCCAAGCGCGCGTGTATGTTCACTTTCGCCGACGAAGATCCGGTTCTCGAAATGGCCGGTCGGTGTTGGCACGATGTCCAACGTCACGCCGGTGATGGCTTCGATGTACCTCTTCAAATCGTCCGCAGCGAGGCACTGGCTCGCGTTGGCTTCGGACACAAGGACGAGTTCGGCCTTGGGCAAACCGTCTCGGACGACATCAAAGGCAGTAAGGCGGCTTGTCGTCAGAGCTAAGGATAGCAGTAAAACGGTGATCCGGCGGCGTTTCAGGATGCTTAGAGGCGGGAGGCGGAAGGGTTGTGTATTCACGTAGTTTCGAAAAAGAGGGTGACGTTCTATCGAGGCCAACCCGAATTAGTTTTGTCCAAGTTTTTTACGTAGATTGGTCGGATAAAGAGGGTTGACATTGGGGAGTTCCAAGGCCTGACTATACCAGTCTTCTGCCTCGGTGTGCCGTTCACGGGCTAGCGCCAAATCGCCTTGCGCTTCAAGGTAGCGAAACCGGAAGATCGGTTCGGTATTTTTGCTCATGAGTTCCAGTGTACTCTCCGCCTCGTCGAAGCGTTTTACGGCACTGAGGAGACGGGCTTTCTGGAAGACACCGTCTATCCAGAAATATTTTCCTCTGCAGGCTGTCAGTCCGACGAGCCGCTCGGCGGTTGCGAGCGCGCTTGCGGAATCGCCAGCCGCAAGGTGGGCGGACACAAGCCGATTCAACGCCAAACCCTTGCTCGTCGAGTCTGAGCCAGCTTCGGCCGCCGCGCGCTTAAGATCTGGACGCGCCTCCGGAGCGAGGCCCGCCGCCGTGCCACGCATTAGAAATCCGAGATAGGCGAGTGAGTCTGGCCAATCTTGGATCGGTTCATCACGAAAGGTTTGTAGCAGTTCGGCGGGTTGTCCGAGGGTTTCCAGCGCGGCCATCCTCGCATAGGCCCTCCAATGGGGATCTCGAATCCGCTCGGCGGCGGCAAAGGCCGCTTCCCGATCTTTTGTAGCGGCCAAGGCTCGCACCACGTATAACTGACATCGATCCTGCAGCGCGGTGGAGCTTGTTTCCGCCAATGCAGAAAATGCGGATGCCGCATTCGTCCAGTCGCGTGCTTCGTAATGTTGGAGAGCACTCTGGAAGTCATCCAGATATCCAGCAGCAACGTGAAACACGAAACAAAAAACCAATAGACCTGTTGCGAATTTTTTCATGTGGCTAGTCTCATCCGAGGTACTTGAGGCTCTTGCACCCCCCCCGAGACGCTGCGCCTGACGGCTTGCCCCCGCGGGGCGTTTGGCAGGCTGAAATATTCATTCACCCTCCTTGGACGAGCCCGACATTTCGGCCTGCTCCTCCATTTTCTGCGCGACAACATGCTACGCCCAAAATCAAGGGTAACCTCGCTTCGCTCGGTGACTTCTTCGAAGGATGGTTTGCAAAGTTACAGCCCTGTATCTTTAATCAGTAACCCGAGCGTGGACACTATCCGTCGAACTGCCCGAGAGAATACCACAAAGCAGAATCACCTGTCAAACTATATTTTCACACACCTCTAAACAAACGTTTATTTCCCCGCGAATCCCCGCGAAAGGACGGTGTTTTTCTCGGGCTCCGCCCGCCGTTAATCACTGAAAAACAGCCGCCCTGCTGGGTTGTTAACGTGCTTAATGTTGGGTTAAAACGAATCGTTCCTTTTCCAATGTTTTGTAATGTCCAAAATTAACGAGATGTCCAAGTTGAAACGTGGTCGCGTTCAGGTAGTTTAGCATCTGTCTCCTGAATTCATTATTCAATTTTGAAATCGCCTTTATCTCGACGATAATCTTATCGTAACAGATAAAATCAGGTACATAGTCCTGCTCTAGATCAAATCCTTTATAGCATAAACCGATCCGTTTCTGCGGTATGTGAGGAATACCCCGCAATGTGAATTCGCGTTCAAGGCATTTCTGATAAACGCCCTCTAAGAACCCAGAGCCCATGATGTTAT
The DNA here is from genome assembly GCA_964618405.1 of uncultured Lentisphaerales bacterium. Classification (GTDB taxonomy): domain Bacteria; phylum Verrucomicrobiota; class Kiritimatiellia; order RFP12; family UBA3636; genus JBBQIY01. Next base: position 492 of record CAZUAY010000050.1, on the reverse strand, counting down.
AGACTTCTAGGCAGGCTCCAATGATCGCAAACGATTCCTCTTTGTAGATTAGGGTGTTATCCATGCTAGGCTCCTTGTGTTGCTGAATTTCCCCGCTAATTTTCGCGAAGAGACACCGTTATCAACCCGCTTAGCGGAGATTTGCGGGAAAAACATCATCCAACATGCTTGTGACTTTCGTACTCATGCCAACGGCGTTGTCTTCATCCCATTTCATGCTGGTATTCTAGCCCTTTTACAAACTCCGTTCAACCGTGAAATTAAATTCTTGATGGCGGGGGGAATGTTTAGTGATTAACGACGGCCAAAGGCCGGAAACATTCCACTCGCTTAGCGGAGATTCGCGGGGAAAACACCTCAAAACCCCATCGAGGTCAGGAAGAAGTTATATGGGCAGGAGCATCTGCACAAACCTGGGTTGTGGGTCTGTTTTTGCTGGCGGGGAACGAGGTGGTAGAGATGGCCCCGCTCGGATATTATGGTAGATAAACC
>CAZUAY010000049.1:0-17140 GCA_964618405.1 uncultured Lentisphaerales bacterium | reverse complement strand
TCATTCTGCCACTCGCCACTGATGACTCGCGACTCGCAACTGTAATCGGTCAGTCAACGAGGTTGGGATCAAGGCCTGTTCTTTGGGGCTTTCCATTCAAACCCCGGCGACTAACCGATTACTAGGGATAATCCGTTTTGCCTTGATGTCGTCAAGTTGATTGTTTATACTCCTTGGGCGTGCGTAGACGACTCGGTTTCTAGTCGAGGTATTGTTATTACAAATCAGGCGTACTGAGTAAGTTTATGCGAAAGTACTCACTGTTTACTTGTAGGGAAGGGGATAGACCATGCGTTCGTTTAAGATTGGAGTCGTCGTAGATTCGTTCAAGCTGAGCTTACATGAAGGCTTGCGAGCGGCGAAAGCGGTAGGTGCCGAAGGGGTGCAAATTTATGCGTGCTCACCCGAAGTTTCTCCAGAACGTCTCGATGCCAATGGTCGGCGCGAGTTGCGGGCTTTCATCGCTGATCAAGGACTTGTCCTTTCGGCGGTTTGCGGTGATATCGGTAACTTTATGGATCCAGCGAAAAACCCCGAGCGTATTCGACGTGCGAAGACAATCGTGGATATGGCGCTTGATCTGGGAACCCCTATCGTAACCACACACATCGGCTCGGTTCCCGAGAATGTCAACAGTCCCGTTTACAAGATCTTACAAGATGCCTGCTGCGAGCTCGGAAGCTATGCAACCGCCCACGGTGTGTCCTTCGCTATCGAAACCGGCCCTGAGACAGCCGTCGTACTTGGTCGTTTTCTTGATTCCTTAGGTGTTAAGGGAATCGGGGTGAATCTCGACCCTGCCAACCTCGTCATGGTCTGCCAAGACGACCCTGTTGCCGCGGTCACCACGCTTGCGCCTTACATCGTCCACACACATGCCAAGGACGGCCGCAACCTGAAGCCCTGCAATCCGGAAGAAGTCTATGCAGCCTTCGATGATGGAAACTACCCCGACCTTGAAAAGCTTCTCGGTGGGGCTCCTTTCGCAGAACTACCGCTTGGAGAAGGCGATGTTCAGTGGGGGCCTTATCTCGATGCGCTCTCGGCTATTGGTTACACCGGATTCTTGACCATTGAACGCGAAGAAGGCACGGATCGGTATGGCGATATCGCTAAGGGCGTTCAATTTCTTAAATCACAGATTCGCTAACTCGTTTTACTCCACAAAGAAAGTATATCCCATCATGAAACTCGGTGTAAGCTCCTATAGTTTTTCGCGGCTTGTTCGTTCCGGAACGATGACTCAGCTTGACGTTATCCACAAGACCAAGGCCATGGGTTTTGAATTCATTGAATTCTCTGGGCTGTCATTGCCTCCTGGAGTGACGCTGGAAGCCTTCGCTCATCAAGTTCGCGATACCTGCGCCGAAATCGGCCTTCCGATTTTGAACTACACAATCGGTGCCGATCTTATCAACGGCTCTAACGGTGATTGGAAGGCCGAGGTCGAACGGCTTCGTGGTGAGCTCGCGATAGCGAAAATTCTCGGCGTGACAGGCATGCGTCATGATGCTACGCGTGGCTATTTAGCCGGTCACGTTGGACCCCGTAGCTTTGACGCCGCACTACCGAAGCTGATCAAGGGGTGCCGAGCCGTCACGGAATACGCGGCTGACCTCGGCATTAGAACCATGGTCGAAAATCACGGCTTTTTCTGTCAGGATAGTGAGCGTGTTGAAAAGCTTGTCAACGGCGTAAACCATCCGAACTTCGGCTTACTGTTGGATATGGGTAATTTCCTCTGCGCAGATGAAGATGCGGCAAAGGCCATCGGACGAGTCATCCCGTATGCCTTCCATGTGCATGCAAAGGATTTTCATGTCAAATCTGGAGTCCTGCCCGATCCTGGCAACGGATGGTTCCGCTCCCGTGCTGGCAATTATCTTCGTGGCGCAATCATTGGGCATGGCGACGTGCCGATAACCACTTGCATCGGCATCATGAAGCGTGCGGGTTACGACAGGACACTTTCCATCGAATTTGAAGGGATGGAACCCGTCCTAGACGGCATTGCCATCGGACTCGAAAACCTCAAGCGTTTTACTGCAGGTTAGCTTGCAATTTAAGAAGAAGATCGGCTCCACCCATTCGTTTTCTTTGGAAAAAACTCTTGTAAATTATTAGTTTACAAGAGTTTAAATAATGGTGCCTGGGAAGGGATTCGAACCCATACGGTGTTGCCACCAAGGGATTTTAAGTCCCATGCGTCTGCCATTTCGCCACCCAGGCTTGAATGTGCCACTAATGATAGTAAAAAAGGCGGCTTCAATGCAAATGAAAAATTATTGTGAATTAGAGCATTTTGAGAATTGCGTGAGCGTGGCGTCTTGTGATAGCATGGGTTCATGAATCGTTTAGCAGAAAGCGTTCTTGATGACGGTGTGATTTGTTCATGCTGGTTTGATGCAGGAAAAGAGTCGAAGGTACGTGATGCCATTTTCGTGATAGAGGTAAACGGCATAGCGGAATTTGGGTGTTTTATGCGTTGGGTTCCCAAGCCGGCGCTAAGCTATGCTTCTGTTTCGGGTTCCTTCATCCGTTTAGCTGACGCGGATGACCTTGCTAAGCAGGCAGGCAATCAGGAGGCGATGGCGCGGGCGCGGCTAATTTTATTGAAGTGGATCGCGGATGGCAGGAGATCGTTTCAGACGTTGAGAATGCGCTTTTCGGTTCGACGGGAGCGGCTTTCTTTAATGATGCACGTATCAGAATCAATGAGTTTTCAACCGATCGTTGATGTGTTAGAAAAGCGATTCCAAACCAAAGTTTCGATAACAATGGTTTCGCCGCGAGAAATTTCGAGTCTGATTGGGGGGATTGGGGTTTGCGGATGTAACCTGTGTTGCAGTAATGGCGTTTGCGAAAGATCTTCGGTAGATGTGAAAATGGCCAAACAGCAATCGATTCCACTCCACGATTCAGTCGCTACTGGGTTATGCGGCAAGTTGAAGTGCTGTATTGGCTATGAATTAGAGCAATCGAGCTTGGTAGGAAATTCTATCGGCTCTGAACAATAGAGGATTTAAAAAGATGACAAATAAAACGGTTTCAATTGGGTGGGCACTTGCCGTGGCCTTACTGGTTCAGGGATGTGTTTCTGAGAAGGCGGTCGAAGTTGCTAAGCCGCAGATCCTCTCAAAAATTAATACAAACTACAGTTATGTCACGCCGCAAGAAATTGGGGGAAACGTTCCAGTAGCCGTGGCTGTTATCAATGTCGATTTCTCGAAAACCCATATTCTCTTCGATTTTAATATCGGAACTTTCCAGCCCAAGGAAGGGCGTAACGACCTGTATCTGAAAATGACAGGTTCAGGCAAGTACCTCGGTTCGCTTGCGGAGCTGCAATCGGAGATGGCACCCCACATTGAGGGAATGCCCATCGGAATCATCATGATGGTTAATGGCGTTCCGCTTGGTGTTGGTGGCAATACACCAAAGCCCGAGCAGAACGACTTCTTCCACGATTTTGCTGAAATGATGTCAAGTTCTGGAATTAAATACGCCTATCTCGTTCCAGAAAAAATTTCGCTGACGAAGTAGCAGGTGTGCGCTTCAGCTTAGTTGAATCGCAACACGGTAGCTGACGATCGATTACTTCGTTGCGCCAGAGGCGAACTCCAGCGACAAGACGGCATAGGCTGTTGCGAGCACAGGATCGTTTTCCCAGAAGCGTCCGTTCTTATTCACCCAGCTCCCATCCTCCGTCATGAGCGAAGTAACCTTGGCGATGAGCTCGGCACTCCATTGAATTTCTGGTCCTGATTTTCGTGGGATAGAGGCCATGCCGACGGTGGCCATTGCGCGCCCCATAACATTGTAGAAGAAGTACAGCCCTTGGTCGCCCATGCCCGGGTTCTCCTCGAGCGTCCAGTGTTTTGACGCCCAGTCTAAGGTCGACTGTACGCGAGGGTCGGTCTTGTCGACGTCGCAGTAAATCAGTGAAAGAAGTCCAGCGTAAGTAATACTGCCGTACGAGCGCATAATGATTTTTTCACCAACCTCAGCCTTCGAGTCTGGAGTTCCCTCGGACGTTTTCTCAACGCCTGCTTTTGCATCTGTCGGGTTATAGAAGAACCCACCTGCATTCTCACCTGTTTTAGGGCCGTTGTGGAGACTTTCAGCAAACTTCAACGCTTGCGCCCAGTTGATGTCGGCTCGCTTTTGTCCAGAGGGGCGTTTGTCCTCATAGGCCTGAGATCGGCGCATGGATTCGATGACAAAATGTGTATTCATCAGATCGGTATACGCACGATCGGTGCTCTTGTCGTAGCCAAATCCGCCGTCGAAAGGATCGTCACCGATATGTTGTGAATTTGCAAGAAATGTTCTGGCATTGAGCACCACCTCGGTGATGTCATCACGTCCCGAGGCGACGAGTGCGGTAAGGCTGATGGCCGTATTATAGGTGCTGAGACCGCCGCCTTTACGTCCGGGGATCACGGTGTAAATGCCGCCGTCAGGTTGGACTTTGGAAAGAAGGAAGTCGCTACCTTTTTTAACGACGTTTGCGTAGGCTGGGTCTCCTGAAGCAGCGACAGCCCAAAGGGCGAGTCCAGAAAGACCAGGAAACTGCGGGTTCGAGAACGATCCGTCTTCGCCCTGATGGTCTGCAAGCCACTTTACGCCCTTGGCGATGGACGATGTCGCGTCGGTTGCTGGTGTTGAGAACGCTTGGTGTGGAAAGGCAGTCAAGAGTGTGGCGATTGCCATCACGGTAACGCTTGCGGCTCGGGACGATGATTTCATGTTGGTTCCGTTCTATTGGGTTGTTACGTTTTGTACACGCTATTTCAGGGTAGAAACGCCATTGAAGAACTTTGGGTTCGATTGAGAGTGAAAATTTCTGAAGGTTTTTTTATTCCCAAACTGAAGAATGGCTTAGCGGATGCCGATATGCTGCTGTAAAATTTCTGTGATATCGCTACGCGTATAGGGTTTGCCAAGGAAACCGTTATAAAGATCAGAATTAAAGAGACTACGGATCTTGGATTCGGCATAGCCCGAGACGATGACACAAGGCAGCAGGGGGTCGAGGTTTCGTAGGTCTTTTAAGATGGGAAGCGTGGTGCTCTCACCCATGTTGGCATCGAGAAAGACGATGTCGATTCGATCTTTGTTTGCGCAAAAGATCTTCAACGCATCCTCAGAATTATTCGCCATGAGAACTTCTGTATTCATCGAGCCGAGCAGCAGAGCAGAACTTTGGAGAATTGCAGGATCGTCATCGAGCATGAGGATGCAAGGTTTTCGTCCTGATCCTGGGCTCCCCAGTTTGCTATGTTGGGCGGTTTTGCCTTTGACCGTTCGGCGTTCGAGAGACGCTTGTTCTTTACGTTCCGGAATCCACATTCGGATCATGAACCCAGCACCGCTTGTCGATTCAATAGAAACGCCGCCGTTGGCTCTTTTAACAAAATCCACGACGTTGAGTAAGCCAATGCCGTGTCCGGACGCTTTGGTCGAGTAGGCTTGTGACAACAGGGAGTCGATGCGGGCTGCCTCGATTCCGGGACCCTCATCCTTCACGGTGAAAACAACACCTTTTCGGTGCTTGGGTTGACAGCCACCGCGTGAGAAAATCTTAGTCAACCGTGAATTCATGGTTTCGGGGTGTACGCTGAGGTGCACGTTACCCATCTTACCTCCGTAACCTTCCGATGCATTTTTTACCAGATTCATGAGCACATCACAAAGTTTCCCTTCATTAACTTCAATCGAAGGCAAGTTATCAGCGACGGTGACCTGCACGGATACGTTGTGGGCGGCAACGCCAAGGATCAAGGATTTGTGTGACGCGATAAACTCTGCCGGCAGAATAGTCTTAACGGAAATTTCGCAGTCGTTCGAGCTACTATCCATGATCTGACCTGCTAAGTGCGAAGCCTGTTCGACGGCCATCTTGATCGTGTTGACGGCTTGGCTATCCTCAGACTTTTTAGAACGCCCCCATGCGAGTTCCAACGTGTTCTGAATGACGAGGAGCATGTTGTTGATGTCGTGAGCTAGCTTTACGGCATCGTCAGAAGAGTCGACTTTGCTACTGCTTGCAGAGGGAGGGTGCTTTTCTTTGGTGCCCACTTTTCTTTTTTTCTTGGCCTGTGGGTACTTTGGTTTTGACGGAGAGTCGAGTTCATCTTCAACCATATAAAACTCCACGTTTTCGATTGTTTCGAACTTTTGCAGGATATCACTCAGATTCTCCAGGATGCAAAAATTCTCAAAAATGAAAATTGTTTATTGCTTGGGAGGCTCGGCTTGCGGACTATCCCCTTGCGGCTCGTCGGAAAGCTTTCGATAGAGTGTTGCGAGACTGACTTGGAGGCTCTTGGCTGTTTTTTCCTTGTCGCCGGCATTGTCGGTGAGAATCTGATCGAGATATTCCTTCTCCTTGAGCTTCAAAAAGCCCTTGAGAGATTGGGAGGTTTCGGCAGAGCCAAATTTCGCCGAAGCTTCTCGCGGTTGATCGGCCTGTGCTTCGCGGGCTCGCGTGACGATGCGAGGGGGAAGGTCTTCAGGCGTGATGACATCATCTTGCAAGAACGTCACGACATGCTTGATCGCATTTTCGAGTTCCCGCACATTTCCAGGCCATTTGTAGGCCATGAGGATGTTGATGGTTTCTTGTGAGAACGTCGGTTTGATATTCGAATCGACCGTTTCACTTTTGAGGAAGTGCTGCGCAAGGGGCAGAATGTCCTCCGCGCGATCTCGCAAGGGGGGGATATCAATGGTGATGACGGCAAAGCGGTAATACAAGTCGGTCCGAAACACCCCTTCGGCGGCCATTTGTTCGAGGTTGCTGTTGCTGGCAGCGACTACTCGCACATCGATCGAGACTGTTTTGGTTCCGCCAACTCGGCGGATTTCTTTCTCCTGAAGTACGCGCAACAATTTGCCTTGAAGGAGGAGTGGCAGCGACGCGATTTCGTCCAAGAAAATGGTTCCGCCCTCAGCGGCTTCGAAAAGTCCTGTTTTGTCGGCAATAGCTCCTGTAAAGGAGCCCTTTACATGGCCGAAGAGTTCGGATTCGAGCAGATCGGGAGGAAGGGCGGCACAGTTCACCGCAACCATCGGCTTGTCCTTGCGGGGGCTGTTGTTATGGATGGCTTTTGCTACAATTTCCTTGCCGGTTCCACTTTCTCCGTAGATCAGGACGGTTGCGGCCGTTGGCGCGACCCGCTGGATCATTTCGCACACGTGGAGCATCGTGAAGCTGGTGGCGATTAGATTCTCGAACCGATAGCGTAGTGGGGTCTCTGGGGGATCGGGTACGGCGACCGCATCGCTTTTAACGCAGGCTTCTGCCCGTTTGACGGTTGAAAGCATCTCGTCGACCTTAAAAGGTTTGGTGAGATAATCGAAGGCACCACATTTCATCGCGTCAATAGCGGTTTCGACCGAGGCGTAGGCGGTAAGCAGGATTACAGGAAGCTTCGGATTGATCGCCTTCATCTGGGTGATTACGGTAAGGCCGTCCATCGGTGCCATGCGGAGGTCGGTTATGACAAGGTCAATTCCTCCCTTGCGAACAAGCTCCAAGGCTTCGCTCCCGTCTTTTGCAGTGGCAGTCTCGTATCCATTGGCTTTAAGAAGACTTTGAAGGAGAATTAGGATTCTGACTTCGTCATCTACGATTAAAATTTTTGTCATACTGGGGTACACGTGTGTAATGCGCTGATTTGCATGAAATTACAAGCTTCAATTATATTCGTTGTTGATCAAAAAAGCAACCCCCATTTAACAATAAAAGGTAATCGGTCAGGCACAGGGGCTGTGCCTGACCGATTACAGTCGCTAGTTGCTAGTGGCTAGTCGCTAGTAGCCACGGTAGTGGTAGTCGACAAAGTTCGCGACAAAACTCACGACAAAGTTTTGGGGACATCCGCGATCACCGATCGCCCACTCGCAACTCACAACTCGCAACTTCTTGGTTCGACAAAGTTAGCGACAAAGCTAACGACAAAGTTTTCCCAGCTCGCAACTCACCACTCGCAACTCGCAACTCGCTACTGTAATCGGTCGAGTGGGTGGTGCTCCTCTGTCTGCCCAACCCCGTCACTGACCGATTACTGCGTAAGATTGTGTTGAAATTGGCACTGTTTTTGCTATTATATCAATTCCGCGCAAATCTTTTTCTTAATCAGACTCGTGGATGATTGGGAGCAGATTGTGTCGGCACGGGTATTTTCATGGCGAAACAAAAACATTATTCTAGTTTTCATAACGCATTGCTCCAGCGCGGTGTTCTCAGCGATGAGGCATTGAGGGTTGCCGTTAGCGAAGCTCAAAAGCAACCGTTAGAGCGTTACTTGCTCCAGAGCAACAAGGTCGAGCCAGGGCGTCTGCTTCTTGCTATTGCCGCCTATTTCAACATGCCGCCGATCGGGCTTTCCGCAAATTTTGCGGTTCCGATCGCCCTGCTCGAATTGGCCTCGAAGGATTTTTGGAATCGCGTGAAGGCGGTTCCATTAATGCAGATTGGGGAGAAGATCACCGTAGCGTTTGGCGACCCTTTTGATTTGGTAGCCCAAGAGGAGGTTTCTCGGGCCACGAGGTTAGAGGTTATTCCGCTTGTTGCCTTGGAGAAAGAAATTCTAGGGGCGCTCGAGCATGCTCAGGAGAGAAAAGACTCGGAGAATCCTAACTTGGCTATGGAGAGTGTCATGCATGCTCCCGAGTCGGAGATCGAGTTCAGCACCGAGGCTACCAAGGAAGAGTCGCTCGACAAGGCAATTGAATCTGCTGACGAAGCTCCTGTCATTCGAATGGTGAATATGATGTTAATCGAAGCCCTACGCACGGGTGCCAGCGATATCCATTTTGAAGCCATGGAGAAGAGTTCGCGCCTCCGTTACCGTATCGACGGTGCGTTGATCGAGCGCCCCAGTCCGCCGAAGGCTCTCCACAATGCTATTGTTTCTCGCATCAAGATCATGTCGGACCTCGACATCGCTGAGCGGAGAAATCCGCAGGATGGGCGCTTTCGAGTAAAAGCACTGAAGAAGGAGGTCGATATTCGTGTTAGCATTCTGCCGACGATCCATGGCGAGAAGGTGGTGATGCGAACACTCGACAAGACGAATTTAGCTCCGAGCCTCGCTGCGCTCGGCCTCGATGATTTCGCCTATAAGGCCATGCGACACGCAATCGAGCAACCTCACGGCATTCTTCTCGTTACAGGGCCGACGGGTTCAGGCAAGACCACGACGCTTTACTCCTGCCTTCAAGATTTGAACAAGCCGGATGTTAACATTGTCACGGTAGAGGATCCGGTTGAATACGAACTTCCCGGAGTCAATCAAGTTCATGTCAACGAACAGGTTGGTCTTACGTTCGCCTCCGTGCTACGATCTGTACTTCGTCAAGATCCCGACATTGTGCTACTCGGCGAAATTCGAGATGGAGAAACGGCAGATATCGCTGTCAAGGCAGCTTTGACAGGACATCTTGTGCTCAGCACGCTGCATACGAATGATGCGCCAGGTGTCATTGCGCGTCTCATCGACATGGGCGTTCCTCCGTTTCTCTTGGCCTCATCTCTGATCTTGGCCCAAGCGCAACGTCTTTTCCGAAAGCTTTGCCCGATCTGCAAACGTCCCTGTGAGGTGAATCCGGAAGTGCTTCTCGCGAACGGAATTAATCCTAGCGTTTTTGAAGGCGTTACGATATATGAAGCTGTTGGTTGCCAGAAGTGTAATGGTAGCGGGCACAAAGGGCGCGGAGCGATTATGGAGGTGCTACCGATTTCCGATGCCGTGCGTGCAGAGGTTGTCAAAGGCTCTCCCTCATCAGCCATTCGGGACGTGGCGATACGAGAGGGCATGGTTCCGCTCAAGCAAGTAGGGATCCTGAAGGTTCGTGCCGGCATTACGTCGCTCAATGCCGCCTTGGAGGTTACGGGAAGTGAATAGTGCGAATAGCGGCGCCGAGAGTGTGTTCTTTCTGTGCTCTGTTCAGCCCCAATAAGGATTTATTATGGCAAAAAGTGTAGCCAAAGTTTCAGGTGTTAGCGCAATCAAAAAAAAGGAGCTAATTCCATTTACCCGTCAAATGTCGAGTATGTTGAATGCGGGTATGTCTATCCTCGCAGCCATGGCGACGCTTGAAGAGCAGTGCACCAATCCTAACTTTAGGAAGGTCTTGCGGAGGATTCGAGATGTCATCGAGAGCGGTGAACCATTTTCTGTAGGTCTATCGATATTTCCGCAAGTTTTTGACTCCATGTACGTCAATATGGTCGCTGCTGGAGAGGAGAGCGGACAATTTGCACCCGTTCTGCGCCGTTTGGCTGCGATGCTCGATTCTTCCGCCCGCTTGGTGCGTAAGGTTAAGTCTGCGATGACCTATCCCGTTGTTATCCTTTCAATCGCCCTCATTATTGCTGGCGGTCTCATTACTTTTGTTGTACCAGTTTTTGCCGAGATGTTCAGCGGATTTGGTTCTGATCTACCGGCACCGACTCAGTTTCTGGTGAACATCAGCAAGTTTGTTCAAGACTTTTACTACATCATCATTCCGATCATTGTCGTGGGGGTTGTGCTCTATAAAAAATGGCACGCTACCGAAGCCGGTCAGTATAAGGTCGATTCTTTTCTTTTGAAACTCCCTGTCTTTGGAGAATTGGTTCAAAAAGTCTCCGTTGCTCGGTTCTGTCGGCTTTTCGCCCAAATGCTTGCCAGCGGTGTGCCGATTCTTGATGCACTTCAAATTGTTGCTCAAGCGATGGGCAACAAGGTCATGGAGCGCGCGTTGCTTTCTGCTCGGCACGGCATCGAACAAGGAAATACGCTGAGTTCGTCTCTCGAAGGTAAGGCCTGCTTGCCTGTTTTGATGGTGCGCATGATCGCCGCCGGAGAGAAGTCTGGGCGTATCGATGAGATGTTGGAAAGTGTTGCAGATTCTTATGATGATGAGGTTGAGGCGATGCTCTCAACCTTGACGTCGCTGATGGAACCTTTCTTGATGGTCTTTTTAGGTGTCGTGATCGGTGGCATCGTCGTGGCGATGTTCCTTCCGATATTTAAACTCAGCACGGTGATTGGATAGTGGGCGACGAGAGCGGAATACAAGCGCCTTATCAGGATCCGCGATTGTCCCCTTATGGGATCTTTCGAAGCGCGTGAAGTGACATCGTGATGGCGTAAGCCTCTTCGATTTTCATTCGCTTTAATTCATGCCCTATCCCCCAAGGATCCGAAAAAAGTATTTCTTGAGCTTTATCGTTATAGCCGATGATGAGGCGGAGGTGACCGCCTTTGCTGTAGGGCGACAGTTCGGGCTCCGGTGCGATGCCGAGTACAACACCCCAGATGAGTGGTGTATTCGCATCAATGCGTTGTCGGACGGACCGGATGAAGGTATCCACGTCTCGCTGGGATGCCGTCTTCTTTAGAATATCGAGATTCGCGCTCGAAAATGTCCTCGAAAGATCCAAGACTCCAGAATCGGAGAACCAAAGTTTTTTCACGCCACGCTTTTTTGCGAATGTGTTGTACTGAACAATGATGCGTTTGTAGCGTAGGTAATCAAATCCGATGATCCTATCGATCGTCAGCCCGTATTCTGAGCAAGAGCGAGAGATGACGTCGAGCATGGCCTCAACGTCCGTGCCAGAGTCATCCGAGCAACCGACGTCCTGAGCAATTGTTTTTTGGTCGCTCTTAATCCCGTGGTAGTTGAAAACACTTGCCATGGTTGCGGGTGCGCAATAACCCCGTCCAATCTGCTGCTCCATGACGATGCCAACGAGGCGATGATCTCCAGAATCGGATTTGAAAAGTCGTGCTTCGGAATGCAGGGCATGCAGGAGTAGCAAGGAGGCGATGGCAGCTCGTGTCGGTATCTGCATGGTTACTTAGCTTCTGGTAATCTGCATGCCTGTCTGCGAAAGTGCCATCGAGACAAATCGCGCCCGAGGATTTGGCGGGTTTTTGCGTAGATTCTCTTGAATTGCCGCCGCTGCCCCAACATCAGGTGCGAAAATGATAATATAGCCACCGCCACCAGCCCCGATCAGTTTGAAGGCGGGGGCATAGGGTTCGATGCGACTTATAATGGCTTTTACTTCAGGTGGACAGGTGCCGCTGTCAAGAGTGCCGTTGAGTTCCCAGCTCCGGCGAATCGCCTCCCGGAGCGTCACCGGATCATTCCGCTGAATTGCATCGGCTGCAAAATCTGCATTATAAGCGATGTCCTCAATGGTGGCGATTGTTTTTCGATTGTTGAGGAAGATGTTTTGCACGATCTCACTCAAAATATTGCGTGCGAGGCGTGTAATTCCAGTGTAATAGAGCAGTATTTTTCCGGCGACAATGTCGTCTTGCAATGTTTTTTCGGGCAACCAGCGGATGTCGTGTGACTGAGAAATTTCAGCGTGCGTCGTGACCAGCTTGACGCCAGCCGTGATGCCGCCTACTTGATCTTGCCAGCCACCACCGGTCGTAAGAATTTGTTCGAGGACTGTCGTCCGAGCGAAGAGATCTCGGTCGGCCCAGTTGTGGCTGCAAATCTCGCCAAGAACGCCAAGAATGGTGGCCGCTAAAATACTGCTCGTGCCAAGTCCCGAGCCCTTCGGAATGGCGACAAGCATCGAGAGTTCGATGCCACCACCGAATTCAGAAACCAACTGCTGCTTGAGTGTTTTTGCTCCGCCTGCCCCGTGGAACTTCGGGTCAAATCCAGCAAGCCGTAGCGCAGCCCGTGCAATGCTAAAGCCTCCGAGATCTGAGGGTTTGATTAGCTCCTCATAAGTTGTGATCGATTCCGAAATGCCGAGGTCGATGCTGTGCAAAACGATGTGCGGCGTATCGCAAAGACGTGCAAACGCCTGAATGGGTGGCTGCCCATTCAGATCGACGGCCATGTTGACGACACGCCCGCCGTGTTCGATGCAATAGGGCGGTGTGTCAGACCAGCCTCCCGCTAAGTCAAGCCTCGCGGGTGAGCGCCCCCAAACGATCTGATCTTCCAGGATGTTGCGAGCCGGCTTGACAGGGCGCAGGGTCATGTCCTCTACTAAGATGCGCCTGAGTGAGGCAAAAGCCTCGTCCCGATACATTTGCAAGCCGTCCTTCAGTCGTGATCGGAACATGGCGTCATGCACAAAAGCGAGGGGTTGCTCATCACCCGTTGGCTTTTTAGGGGTGAACGTGACGTCAAGGTCATTCACCAGTGTGGCCATGGCTTCGAGATCGAGGTGTAGACAGCACTCGGTCCATTTTTCTTCAGAGAGATTTTGGATGTTATGTCGAATGTGCTTTGCCCGTTGCTGAATCCGTCCTGCCAGATCGGCATTTTGCACAATGTCGGTTGCCGAAACACGTGGGACCGATAACCAATAAGCGCGCATTTCTGCCGAAGCAGTCGGGGCCACCATCCACTGTAGGAGCTGTGGTGTGCGTACATCGCCTACGTCAACAACTGGAAATAGACGTGCATTTTGAATGTCCGTATCAGGGGCGATACCCGCTTCCTCAAGTGAAATGCCGCGCGTTGAAAACCAAACGGTAGCAGAAGCCCCAAACCACTTCGTGGTAGAGTCCGACACCGCACCTTTGAAGACGTCGTTGAAGCCGTAAGTGCGCAATACGTGCCCAGTCATGTCTTGCATGTTCACCATATCGAGGCAGGCACCGCGCGGAAGTTCAAGCGTCCACTTGTTTGTGGGGACACCGGTGATGACATGCTCGGCACTGAGCTTCCAGGTGGCGGGAACTGTTGAGTTCTCGACCCAGAGGGGGTGAACAGACTCTGCCACAACAGCATTTGCATGCAGAATAAAGCGGTTATGCGACGGATCCTTGGCGGCATGCCCGAATGAGCGTCGCGATTCCGCGGGATGCGAAAGCTGGGCTATTGAATTGAAAACGCTGCTGTTGCTTCCAAAGTGGTAAAATCTACCTCTAGGAAGCGGGAGCACGGCACTGGTCAAGCTTTCAATAGCAACATCCGATTGGAATGGAGCGTTGCCCAAAGCAGGACCGAAACTGTCGAATAATTCGTAGGCATCTGAAATTCCATTCTCGAAGGTTTCGCTCTCGCAGTTCCATCCGCATTTTGACAGCAAGACCTCAATGGCTTTTTCGCTTAGAAACCAAATGCCGGTATCAAGGTAATAGTTGAACTTGCCCGAGAGCTCCGAAATGCGTTCTGCACTTGGCTTCTGGAGAAAGAATTCAAGATCCTTTGGACGTTCGGATTGACAGAACATGACACCGTGGTTTCGCGCCTCTTCGGGAGATGCCGGAATGCCAGCAATGAGGACATCCGCTTCTGGAAAAATGGGAAGCGCATGTTCTTCACGGATGAGCACGTCACCGCAAGCAACGATGATGCAGTAGCGACTCGGGGCGTGACGGAGCAAATGCGTGTAATCAGATTGCTGAAGATCAAGCAAGGTTTGGTTAAAAGCCTGCCCCGTGATGGAGGCAAGTCGCGGGACCGGTAGCATAATCTTGCCTTCGGCCGCGTAAGCGGGAAGGCGGCGGCTTTGTCCACTACCGTGGATGATCAGTTTTCGCGATGACCGCAACCAGTCCAAGAAGGAGAGGCCAGATTGAGACGCTTTCCAGGCCTCGACGATGATGTTAGCGGTTCCTCCACCTGAGCCGAGTTGATGTCCTGGAGGATCGGATGCCACGAATGAAGCTGAGGTCAAGCCTGTTCCCCAGGCACGTGCCGCCGCAGGCGGAAAGGAAAGGATCGTTTCTGTTCTCATGATCTGAAGGAGAGTGTCTTGGTTTTCGTAATGAGTATTTTAGCTGGGATGATCGCGGCAGCAAGCCCGGCTCCCGCTGTGTTGGAAAGAAAATCACTGACGGTGCAGCTTCGGTTAATTCCCGGAACAGTGGCTTGCATGATTTCCAGCAAAGCGCCGATAGCGCTACATAACAAGAAAAGGTTGATACGATTTCGCGCTGAAGCGTTCGTCTTGGTGAACGCGCGAAGTGCCGTGAAGGTTAGAACAAAATAGATCAAAAAATGGAACGGGATGTCGTAAGCCTGAATTGACTTGGGGATGTCCGACTCCACAATGACGCAAGGAAGTAGCGAGACGTAAGCAATGAGTGTCAGGCACACGATGAAAAGGAGATAACGGGCCGACAAGGTGTTGAGACGATCGAGTATAGTCATGTTGAGTCGTGAGGGCAAGTTGTTATGAAGGTGCTAGATAATAAGTGAAATGGAGGTGTGGGTCAACTTCTTAGCTTCGTGGTGGGAAAACGAGGGGATAACTTTGTGTGTTCGTATGGGTGGGAGGATTTAATCTGGAATTCAGGAAAGCTGGAAGTGGGTGGCGAGAGTGGTGCTTAGCCATTAGCCAGAGATCACCAAAACTTCTTGTCCTTATTGCTCTTCTCGTGTAATCCGTCCCCCGTCGCGCCCTTTGCGTTGAAGGTGTCGCAAAAGTGTTGACTAGTCAATAAATAAATGTTATATTTGTTTACATCAAGAGAAGATTTGATGATTGAAGTTAAAATAATGAAACAAGAAACCCATCAACGTTTTTTAAAAATTTGTGGTCAACAGGGCTGGAAGTGTACTTCACAGCGATTGTCTGTTTACGATTTTGTCTATGAGAATTACACGCATCCAACTGTAGACGTGGTGTGGAGTCATGTCAAATTAAGTATGCCTTCCATCACGCGTGAAAGCATTTACCGGATTTTGAATGAGTTTGCCTCTTGCGGGATCATTCATCGGCTCGATCACATTGAGAGTGCACGCTATGATGGTCAGACTGGACCGCATGGGCATTTCATCTGCACCCAATGTGGGATCATTCAAGATTTCGTGCTGCCTAAGACGGTTGCAATACCGCAAAACGCCTTCTCTGGAGATGTTGATCATCTGGAGTTGAGAGTTACAGGAATCTGTTCGCCGTGCAAAAATAAACCAACCAACAACCCATAACCCAACGAACAACAAAAGAAAGCCGTTCATGAAAACGAGATCCATTACAAAACTTAGCCTCCAATACGCCCACCGCTTCTTGAATTACGAGGGAGAGGCCCAGTACCTTCATGGCCACACCGGTGGCTTGACCATCGAAGTCGAAGGAGATGTTGATGCCCGCACGGGATTCGTCTATCCCTGCAATAGCATCAAGCACATCGCTTGGGAAACCCTGAAGAATTTCGACCATGCCCTCATCCTGCAAAAGGAAGATGGTCTGTTGGCCGGCATTCTCGACACGTATGAAAAGCAAGGCATCCGTAACGGTGCTCCGACGAACACGATGGTCGGCAAGGCGTTCGACACCGAGTTGGCAAAGGCCTACCCCGAGTGCCGTCTTGTCGTCGTGAAGAAGGTCGCGACTTGCGAAAACCTCCTCGAGGTCTTCTACGCATTGCTGAAGGATAAGTTGAATATCAAGAAGATGACGTTCACCTCTGGTGACAACGCGGCTTCGATGAAGTTCTAGAAGAGACAGCGATCTATAGGTAGCGTTAGAATGCCACCGCGAGCTGCAAAGTTGCGATATGACGGTCGTCGACATCGGCGTCAAACTGTCCGAAAAGGTATTCGGCAGAAAGCGTCGCGAACTCGTTGAAGGCGTAGGTAAGCATGCCTCCGAACTGCTTCACCGGCATATCTTCGGTCATGAAGTTGCGGCTGCCTTCGTAGCGCAGGGCACCGCTCCAGTCGCCGGAGAAGGCATAGCCGAGTTCGACGAACCACGCTTGGGGGCGCCAGTCGGAAACCTCGTCGTCGGCATCGGTCAGCGTCATGTCGCTTGCGGCGCAAAGATATTCTGCCGAAACGGAAATCTTGTCAAGTTCCAGAAAGATGAAGGCACTAATGCCAGCGGTCTTGTCGTAGGATCCGCCCTCTGCGAGGACGTCGTTAATGTCATCGGCATAGCCACCTTCGCCGATATCGGTGACTGCTGAGAAGCCAAGCGTAAGGATGTCGATTGGGCTGAAGCTGAACCAGACGGCAGCGTTCTCTATGCTATCGGCATTGTCCAGCTCGCCATCGAAAACCGTTGCACGCACTGCAAACGGTCCCTCTTCATAAAAAGCTGTGGCAGCCGTCGAGCGGATCTCACCCAGTTCGAGCGTCAAAGGATCCGTGATCATCGCACTCGTAAAGTTCCCGAAGCCAAGATACAGTCGTCCGAAACCTAGCACCAGCG
>CAZUAY010000048.1:13101-17460 GCA_964618405.1 uncultured Lentisphaerales bacterium | reverse complement strand
CTGTCGGCGTCGATGTAGTCGATCAACGCCTGCGTGGCAAGTTGAGCACGCGTCAATTGGGGCAAAGGAGAAGCAGCCAAGTTAATCGACGCGCCATTGTTTTCGTTTGTAAAAATACGCTCAAATTTTTTCAGTGCCAGCTTGGCATACTTTTTCTTCTCGGCATCATTAAATACGGTTTCTGTGGTATTCGGTGGAATGTACAGCTTCATCTTTCCGTCAGGATCGACCTCATCAAGAGACATCGAGAAGGTGTTGAAGAGATCAGGGGTTACGACGCTATCCGCTTCAAGGTCATTCCCATAGTTGTATGGGGTGTCACCCATGAAATTTCGCCACATTTCAGCGTAGGAAGAAAAACCGCCCAGCTCATCACGGTTCGGAATATACTGTTTCGCCGGGTCAGTCCCCACAAACTTTTTGACGAACTTTATAAATGAGGTTTCTGCTATTGCTTTGGCTTCATCGGTACTATTCGTCGTCGGCCCAAAATTCATATCGAGCAGACCGGTGGTGTTGAAGGCGAGGAACGCATACCGAGCCACAATCATGTCGTTTTTCGGGCCGTATTGCGTGGTCGACTCGCTGGCACCCACCCCGGAACGAACGGTCACCCAATCGACCTTCGCATTCTTCGCCAGTGCAAGCTGGGAGGGTGAGAGGTGGCGGCTCAGGTCTTCCGTCAACAATCGAGCGTTGGTCGCCCTCTGCTTAACATCGGTGATCAGGGCGTTTTGCCAGAATTGCGTATTGACGACGGAGTTTTGCCAAGAACTAATAAAGGGTGGATCCCAGTCGGGTACAGGCCAGTTATTGCTCGGGTTGACGAACGATTGATCGATTGCCGCCATCACGCGAGAGATGGCGGTCTGCGTTGTCTGCCGTGCCGTCAGCGCATGCTTGAGGTTGGTCATGCCCGAGCGCTCGGTGCGCATGAAAACAGAAAAGGTAACGGCCATGATCATCAGCACTGCCATCATGCCGAGCACCACGATAAGCGCGGAGCCTGATCTAATTTCTTGTTGTTTCATAAAATCTCCAAAATGTAATTGGTCATTGGGTAATGGGCAAGGGGGCAGGGGAAAGGGGAATGGGATTTACTAGCGACTAGCAACTAGCGACTACCTACTAGCGACTAGCGACTAGCAACTTCTCTTCTACTCTTGATAATAGTATCGCTCGGCGTTAATGAACCCGACGACGACCTGAAAAGTTTCTGGCTCCGTGACTTCAACCGTTGGGTCTATCTTTAGGGTGTAGGCATGGCCCCAGGGGTCAAGATACTCTTCGCCACCGGCGAAGCTCTCCTCCGATATCTCGAGAAACGGAGAGCTCGTCACGTCGCCTTGAGCGGTTCCGCCTCCCATGAGATCCGACGCAAATAGATCTGCCTTCGTCAGCGCTTTCGCCGGTTTAAAACCCTCCCTGAAGACAGTAGGCCATTGGCCTTTGACAACCCAGTATGATTTGAATGCTGTTGCGATCTGCTGCGCTTCCATTCTTGCAAGGGTCGAGTAGGCACGCATCCGGGCGGAGTGTGCGGCCACCCCTATCATGCCAGCCAGAATTGAAATGATCGCGATCACGGCTAAAAGCTCAATCAAGCTGAAGCCGAAATTATAGCGGGTTGAAGCGGTTTCGGTGGGGTTCGACAAAGTTTGCGACAAAGTTCGCGACAAAGTTCGCGACAAAGTTTTTGGAGACCCAAAAGTTACCGTGTCGTTTCCTCCCGGTCGCGCCGGGCGGCAGTCTAGATTGTTTATTCTTTTCATATCGCCTCTCCCTGCTTATTTGACGAGGATGTCATCGCTAGTTCCTTCCTTGCCATCTGGACCCCAAGACCTGATTTCGAGTCCGCTGAAGTTGCTCGCTCGCGTCAACTCGACCTTAATCGAAACGTAGGGAATATTCCAGAAATAATCCTCCTCAAACGCTTGCGACTCGCCGGGACGAACACCAGCCACATTCGAAAACGTTTCAAACGTGAAGTTGGCACTATAAATCGCCTTCTTGTCCTCCTGAAAATCTTCGGAATAAACGATCGAATCAACAAGCGTGCCTTGACTCCACGTCCCACTGTTATCTGAATAGGTCAGAGGCCAAGCCTTACGCTTCATTTCTTTGCTCCCCCACGTGTACTCGACGAGCCAGGGCTCGCGCTGGAGAGGTGAGGTGCCGCCCCCTTCGCTCTCTTTCATGCAGATGAACTTAACGGCGTTAGGATTCACTGTAATGGGATTATCGGCGTCAGTCCATGCGCTTGGGCCAGGGAACAGTCTTCCATCAATTGCCGTTGAAAGCTCCCGCTGGATAGACCCGATGACGGCGCGCACGATCATGCCGCCTTCCGCACGGGCATAGCCACTATCCCACGTTGAGGTTCCCTGCCGGAACACAGAGCCGATCATCAATACAATGATCAGCAGGATCACGGTAGCGACCATGACTTCAATCAGCGAGAAGCCGGCTTTTACGTTTTGTTTCAAATTTTGCATCACATCGAAAATCCTCTTTGCGTTCACTCGGTCAATTTTTAAACCGCCAGACTAAGGCCGCCTCCTGAAATAAAACTCCACGCTATAAACTGTATTGTGGCTGTAAATCGCCGGTGTAAACTCATGGGAGGAGATAAGCGAGACGGCGTATCCGTTTGGCGAACGTCCGCTGTTATTCTGGATCGTTCGAATGCGGATGAGCATCTGCGGCGGTATTTTCAGCTTTTTTCCGGAAAAACCCGTGTCTTCTTGATCTGTTTCACGGTAAACGAAACGCAATTTTTCAGCTTCGGGATTGAGGGACTCTTCGATGAGCTCACCTGTGGACTCTGCAACGGCATTCTTGAGGGCGGCGGGCTTAAGAAGTGTGGCGGGAATACCGGTATCACCGACCCCATTTTGCCAGAACTGTTCGATAATGTTCCAGACTCTGACATCATCGATGTTTTTAACATTGGCCGAGAACGCCTCAAAAAACGAGCTGGCAAAGGCGGCTTGATGTAAATCTGCCTCCGACATGACGCTTTGACGGAGGCCGATGGGAAAGAGCGCGAAAAGCGATAACATGCCCCCTGCCGCGATGAGGATGGCCATGTTCACCTCGATGAGCGAAAAGCCAGCTTTAATCTTGTTGAAAAACATAGGTTCCTCCGAAAACTTTAGTATGTCGATTCGATTTTGCCATCATCACGTATCTTGATGGTGGAAACCTTCTTGGTTCCCGGCTCCTGCACCGAAACTTCGGTGAGGCTGCTTTTCTTACCCCGAGTGCCGTCGGGCTTGAAGTAGAAGCTGCCTTCCTCGATAAAATTGTTTGGCCCGTTGACAAATGCGTATCCCTTGGGAAGCTTCTGCTCGGGATAGACAGTCCATCCGTATTGGCTGCCCGCTTCGAACCCCTTTGTAGCCGTGCCATTCTTGTTCGTTAATGAAAGGCCCATAATCCATGCATTCTTACCGTAATCGAACCAAGGAGGATACTTAACGAACGTGGTCTCGCCTTCTTTTAAATCAAAGAGGTCTGTACCAGCATATCCCGAAGTTGCTTTATTAAACTCGGTTCCTGTCATTGGCGAAAAAGACTCGGCTGAAGCAGTCAAATCAGAATACTGATCAAAAATCCAGATCGCGCCACTCGCGGTTCCACTCGATAGGTAGGTTGGCAGATCAAGGCCAGTCCGCGGATTCGTTTCTTGTTTGCTAATGACCCCAGCCTTACGGCACAGCACGTACGTATCATAACCCGTGATGAAGAAATACGTGTCCTGCCCATCAATACAGGCATGTTGCCGGCAGAGCATCGCAGCCTTGCGTATCGCATTCACGCCAGCCATTTCAGACATCGTGCGCATGATTGAGGCATAACCGCCTACGACAACGAGCGACAAGGCCACGATAATACCCATAACGGCGATCAGCTCGAGCAAAGTAAACCCCATCCATCGACAGCTCTTCTTCATTACTGGTTTTTCTTCAGTCATAGACAACCTCTCACTTTTCCGTCACGGTAACCAAATTGTTCATCATGTCGACCGTGACAACATAAGGGCGCAAACCTCGAGTGGGAACTTTGTTGCCACCGCTGGTAAATTCCGCCCAAAAGACCAAGGGGGTCTTAAGCTCGCTGGCGCTGCCACTCTCATTTATCACGGCCGATTCGAGCGAAACGGGGGCTTCTCCCAGTAGCGTGATATGCCTCGTGGGATCGATGTAGTTTTTAATTTTCTTTTGGCCGCCGAAATCGGCTTTGATAAGCTGATTAAAAACTTCGTAGTTATTTTCCGCGTAAATGAGTTTATAGTCGTCAGCCTTCTTAGGCTTATCGCCGGATTTGATCGGCCACTTCTTCTGATCGTGCCAAAAC
>CAZUAY010000048.1:0-13001 GCA_964618405.1 uncultured Lentisphaerales bacterium | reverse complement strand
ACTTTCCTTCTCATCCGCATAGACCCAGGCCACCACCGTCTTATTCAAAACCTGTCCACCAAACTGCGGTGGTAGGGTGATTTTGCCATCGCCGCTCGTATCCAACAGAACACGCACCGTACCAGCTTTAACACGAGCTATGTTCTCATCATCAATAGTCGTCTCGGTAAGATTGGAAATATAACGCCTGACCCAAGGTGCAATGAGCCCCCATTTGCGTTGCTCTGAAGTTCGTTCTAGATAGAGATCGTTCAGATTCTTCGGCCAATTCTGTATTCCGAAACCCGAGGAATTAAAGGTAATCTTTTTGTCACTAAGCCACTTCGCATAAGCAGCCGCATCTTTCGTCGGATCAGGACTCCGTGGCTTCCACCAGTTGAGCAGGGAGGTGGCTTCTGTGTCCATCAACACTTCAACGTCTCCACCTGAAGCGTTGCCAGTGTCCTTAAACAGAGAAACCGGCGGATACCGACGATGCTCCATGAGTAGTGAATTCCAAGCAACGCAGGTCTGCAGACAAAGGTTGCGTGCCGCCGTGTCCCACGCTCGCTGCCGAATCATGTTAAGCGCGGGAAATAACAGCCCCATCAAAATGGCAATTACTGACATGACGACGAGCAGTTCAATAAGTGTAAAGGCGTGTTTTGGTTTATGATTTGCGTTCATTGTCGGCTACTCCTGTCCCAACACCATGTCATCGTCGGTTCCACTTTTCCCATCGGGCCCATTCGACCAGAGTTTATAGGAATCGTATGGCGGACGCGACTGGTAGTTCAACTCACGATCCCAGCCGTCCCGGATCGTCAAGCACATATTCTGATAGGATATTCCGGAGGCCATCCGAATTCTCGTATCATCTTTAGTAACGATCCCATAATTATCTTTACCAATGGTTCCGTCAGGATTCATAAACGCCCCGAGAAACGGAAGAATTTTCCGCGATGACTCAAGGTTTTGCACAATATCACCGATGGTTCCGCCCGCGCCCGTTCGATTGTTGTAGTGCTCCCACTGGGTGATTGTCTTATCTTTAGAGTAGTCTTCCCACTCGTTATCCTTCGTAGGGTTGGAGCCATCCCCTCCGATAAACAACCTTGGCGAATTTTCTGCATGATTTTTGACGCGCGGGAGCAAGTACGAAAGCAGACCAAAGGTAAAGGCAGGCCCCTTTTCCCAGGCTTTAACTGGATCAGAACCTGGTCCAGAATTCTGGCGTATTGTGCCTTCAACGTCCGGCGGCATCATGCCAGTGTGCGCATATTCATACCGGAATGGTTGCCCGGGTAGGTTCTCTGTACCTGCTGACTCTCCTGAGATTATTGGAAGTCCAGGATAGTAGTCAACGGGTGGGTACCGACCGTAGGTAGCCCGAAACTCTTCGAGTGCCTGAGCGACACGCTCCAGGCGTTCACGTGTCTTGGCCTCTGAGTTTTTGACGCCTGACAGGCCCATCAACTGCAGAACCATACCCGCGAGCACAATGATGATCACAAAAACGATCATCAACTCGATCAGCGTGAATCCGCTTTGTGTGCGATTCAATTTTGTTGAATTCGCACAGCGGTTAAGAAGCGTTTTCTTTCGGCTTGATTTCATAAAATCTCCTTTCCTAATTGATGCATCGAAGGATTAACCTCCGCTCATGCCACTGATAATCGTCGTAAGCGGCATAAACATAGCAACAACAATTGTTCCAACGATCAGCGCAAGCACCACGATCATCACCGGCTCAATGATCGAGGTCATTGCATCAACCGCATTGTCAACCTCGTCATCGTAGGTGTTCGCAATTCGTTCCAACATGTTCGGAAGGGCACCCGTCTCCTCGCCGACATCGACCATGCTGATTACCATTGCTGGGAAAATCTTTGAACGCTCCATTGGGGGCGTCATGCTCTCGCCTTCTTTCACGCTGTCGTGAATCGACTGGTAAGCCCTGGCAATCAACGCATTACCCGCAGTATCGCGAACAATATCGAGGGCCTGAAGTACGGGAACGCCCGATTGCATCAGCGTACCGAGGGTACGAGTCGAGCGAGCGATTGTAGATTTTCTTAGCAGGTCGCCGACGCCAGGCAGCCACAACTTAAGTCGATCAATGAACATGCGCCCGGTAGCCGTTTTGTACCAGAGTCGAATCACCACCACGATCGC
Source organism: uncultured Lentisphaerales bacterium (assembly GCA_964618405.1). Classification (GTDB taxonomy): domain Bacteria; phylum Verrucomicrobiota; class Kiritimatiellia; order RFP12; family UBA3636; genus JBBQIY01. Next base: position 10,847 of record CAZUAY010000048.1, on the reverse strand, counting down.
GATAACACCGCCAACCATGATCGGCAGGTTAGTCGAGAAGCCCTTACTGAAGTTCATGACAGCCTGCGTGAGTGCGGGCATTTTCTTGGAACCTTCCATCAGATCCGCAAAAACCTTTTCAAACTGCGGAATCACCTTGACCATCAAAAAGCCTGTAATACCCAATGCGACGAAGAGCACGACAATCGGGTACGTCATCGCGCTTTTGACTTTATTCTTAATCTTCTCAGCCTTTTCTAGAAATTCGGCAAGACGGTTCAAGGACTGTTCAAGGACACCGCCGGCCTCACCCGCCCTCGCCATGTTGACGTAAAGATGATCAAAAATTCTCGGATGCTGCGCCAGTGCGTCGGAGAACGTGGACCCCCCTTCCACAGCGGCCGTCATGCCCATAAGGGCTTCTTTTAACGTTGAATTTTTCGCCTGCTTCGTCAAGATACGAAGCCCTCGCATCAGGGGAAGACCCGAGTCCACTAACGTGGCAAGCTGGCGGGTCAACACCATGAGTTCCTTTGGCTTAACACGCTTTTTTAAAAAACTTGGAAGCTTCAGGCTCACGTCGCCAGAGAGGCCTGATTTCGCTTTTTTCTGCCCTCCAACAGGTGTCAGAGATTGGGGGAAAAGGTTGTTCTTTCTCAGGAGCGAAACTGCCTCGTTTTGATCCTTGGCCTCCACAACGCCCTTCTGTTCCTTGCCATGACTGTCCATAGCCACATAATTAAACCTTTGCATATCGTCTCTCCGATTAGTAGTTCGACATCGAAATCATTCAGAAACCGACGCGGAATCCAGATCCAGATTTTGTGAATCCACAGCCCAAACCGCTACTTCCGCTTTACGAAATGTATTCTAACAAAAAAGAGAAAGTGAAACAACGGGTAAAATGTAATCGGTCAGTGACGGGGGTGCCCCCGTTGACTGCCCGATTACAGTCGCGAATCGCGAGTCGTGAGTGGCAGAGTTCTTCCTTTTACCCTCTTGCTTCAACCAGTCCCTGGTTGAAGGTCATCCTCGACTCAACAATCGCGAGTAAAGCAATGCAAGCCGTATCCGTTCTCAGCGTACGCGCGCCAAGCCCAAAACGCTGAAATCCATTCGCCTCGAATAGCCGAAGTTCGTAGTCAGACCACCCACCTTCAGGGCCTACCGCCACAAGAGTCCTGCGAACACCTGAAAAGTCAATACAAGGTTTGTCGTCGTCCCCGCCACGAAGCGGATGGGCGACAAGTTTGCATCCGTTCGTGTAAGCGGTTGCGAGTTCATCCTCAACAAGCGGTTTGAGTCTGCGCAAAATGCGAATCTCTGGCATTCGTGTATCCCCTGCCTGCTCAAGCCCCTCCTCCACGAGAGGTCTATACGCCTCCGGGGCCAGAAATCGCGATCCCCAGTAGTTTCGCTCCACCCGCTCCGCATTCACGATGAAGATCCGGCCGACGCCCATCGCTGCGATCTGCGGCCACAGCCGCCTCAGACACTTCGGCCTCGGAAGCGCTAGCAGTAAATCAAGGCGAGGCTCCGGAAGCGATTCAAGCGCCTCCCCCAGTTGCAAGGTACAACCTTCATTGCTCCACACCACAATCTCGGCGTTGTAGCGGTCGCCGTCCAGCACACCAACCCGGAGCCATTCTCCCCGTGACGCTCGGAGAACATCTCGGATGTGCACAAAACGCCGATCCGTCAACGTCACCTGCTGGGCGCCATCAAATTCTTCGGCACGCAAAAGAATGAGGTTCACGGTGTCGCTTCCAACCAGCGCTTATTCAAATGCCCTTCGAACACCTTGCAGGCTGGGCCCGTCAGCGTCATGCTGTGGCAGAGTCCGGACTCTGCCCTCTGCCCATTCACGACGAGAACATCGCCCGATTTAACGCGCAACGAGACGGGGAGTGAAATCCCGAGCTTCTCCGCCATCGCGATGCCCGCCGCAACCGCACCCGTGCCGCAGGCACCCGACTCTGCCTCGACACCGCGTTCATACGTGCGCATCAGCGACGGCCCGTTTTCGACGATCTGTACGAAATCCACATTGACACCTTGCGGCGCGAAGACCTCGGCAAACCTGATAAAGCTACCATCACCAGCCACGTCCACAGCAGCGATATCGTCCACGAACCAAACGGCATGGGGAACACCTGTATCGACTTTGAAGCACGCCATCGATCGCCCACCACACAAGTTCATGGTCACAAGCGGCACACGTTCCTTCGGCTCTGTCATGTGAACGCAGACGCTCCCCTGCCCTTCGCAAACATCAAGCACATCAGCCCTGATGATCCCCGCGTCTGTTCCAAAGCGTTGATGTCGTCCGCCTATCCCTTTTTCGTAGGCGAAAAGCGCAAGACACCGAGAAGCGTTCCCACACATCGAGGCTCGACTACCATCGGGATTTAGAAAGATCATCTTAAAATCACAATCGGTGAACGCATCCGCAAGCCGAATGAGGATCACCCCTTCGCATCCGACACCTGTCCCTCGTGCACTGATCTTCTGAATTTTTGACGTATCATGCTCCGAAAAATTCATCGAACGGTCATCGATGACCACAAAATCATTGCCTGCACCATGCATCTTGGTAAATTTCATATCGGCATCCGTTTCTATGCTTTGTTCACTCCGCCATCTGAGCTGACGTATCAAATTTTAGCACTAAGCCTACCGACTAGTCAACGCCGAGATGACTCTTTACCGTAATTGGTTAGTGACCGGGGGCAAATATGTGGGTAATGGGGTTTGGGTTTTAAACACAGAGAATTTGAGACACAGAGGAATCGGAATAGGAGAGCCAATCGGGAGATTGGCAGCGATTTCTAGACGCCTGCCTCTTGTTTTACTCGAAAACTGGAGCGATGCGGGCCTCCGCGTCTGTAATCGCAATCGGGGTCGCTCCGCCAACAGGCATTCTGCCTATAACTTCGAGTTTCGCTAAGCAGTGCTCGTAACGAACGGAGCACGGGTTTTTTAACCCGTGTACGAAAACGGGTTGGAAAACCCGTTCTCCGTTTGCTTCGCTCGTCTGCCGTTCCTGCACAGGCTGGAAGCATCTGCTCCCAGTGGCTAACCGATTACCGTCTCCCACCTAGAATCGTTTGACATAACGACACCTAATGTGATGTAATAATAAGGCTTAAGGCTTTTGCCCTCATTCCTCATTCAAGGAGATCTCATGAACATCAAGGAAGTAATAGCGAATCCGGATCAATTTAATTTCAACATTGACACACTCGGCGAGTGTACCATCGACAGCCCCATCAAGTCCGCGCGGTGTGTTGACGATGAGGATCGGGTTTTGATCACGCATGATCTCAACTACATGCGAAAGATAAGTGAAAAAGGTGGGACAATTCCTTCGTTTGAGAAAGCGGGACCGCGAAAAAAGATTTTTCATGATCCTGCGTGGAGCCGCGTCGCGATCGTGACCTGCGGCGGGCTTTGCCCGGGCCTAAACGACGTCATCAAAGGCATGGTCCAGAGTCTTTGGTTTGACTATGGCATCCGCCATATCTTCGGCGTCCGCTATGGACTGGAGGGCTTCATTCCCTCTTACGGTCACGAACCTCTCATTCTAGACCCCGACGTGGTGGAGGATATCCATCAGGAAGGGGGTACCATTCTCGGCTCGTCCCGAGGCGGCCAAGATACGGTTCAGATCGTTAACACACTTTCGCGTCTAAACATCAACATTCTCTTCTGTATCGGGGGGGATGGCACCTTGCGTGCGGCGCATGATATTGCCGAGGAATCGAAGCGCAGGAATTTCTCAATCAGCGTGGTGGGTGTTCCCAAGACGATCGACAACGACCTCTCCTTCATCGGCCGGAGCTTCGGTTTCGAGACCGCTGTCTACGCCACCGGCTCCGTGATTACGGCTGCGCACGCAGAGGCCAAGGGTGCGCCCAACGGCATCGGGCTCGTGAAGCTGATGGGACGTGATTCGGGCTTCATCGCCTCCTACGCATGCTTAGCAAATTCGGTCGTGAACCTGTGTCTAATCCCCGAAGCCCCCTTTGAGCTAAAGGGGGAGCATGGCGTTCTCACGGCATTAGAGCGGCGTTTCAGCATTGGCAAAACGCACGCCGTTATCGTCGTAGCGGAAGGCGCAGGACAGGATCTGATCAAGGGGGGCGAGGAGCGGAGAGACCCCTCGGGTAACCTGCTAAAGAAAGATATCGGCGAATTCTTAAAATCGGCGATAGAATCCCATTTCAAGGACATCGGCAGAAACGTCACGGTCAAGTATTTCGATCCGAGTTACAGCATCCGCAGCATCCCCGCGCAGGGAACCGATGCGATTCTCTGCTACATGTTGGCTAAAAATGCCGTCCATGCCGCGATGGCGGGCCGCACGAACTGCGTGGTAGGCAAGTGTGCTGATGTCTTCATGCACGTCCCCATTCAACTCGCCACGATTGAGCGACAGAAGGTGGATATTCAGGACTCACTCTGGCAAGCCGTGGTGGACGTCACGCGGCAAGGCGAGTACATGGGCTACGAACCACTTGTCAGGCGTTGAAAACGACACTCCCCTTTTCCACCGTCACGCTTTCGCCAGCCATCGATATCCTCCTCTCAACCGATAAGTTTCCAGAACCGGGTGATGTACTAAAAGGGTTCGGCGAAATTGAAACTCCGGGTGGCAAGGGGCTCAATTCAGCGCGTTGGCTTGCGATGCGCGGTCATCCTGTTGTGGCTTCTGGACTTCTCGGTATCGAACGAGCAGAGCTCTTTGAGCAGATGATGGCGAACTACGGAATACACGATGCGCTCCTCCGTGTAAAAGGGCCTTCACGACGAAACGTGATGTTCACAACCCCTGGCGGCATGTTTAAGCTCAACCGTTCCGCGTTTCCCAACCTTCGACCAGACGAGTGGAGCGTTGCACGGGTGCTTGCCCCTTGTATTGCCCACTCGAGCGTGTGCGTCATCGCGGGTTCACTCCCCTCGTCTGTAGCGCCCTCCGTGTATGCAGACATGATTGTACAGCTTCGCACGGCTGGAGTTTCCGCAATTCTTGATACGTCCGGTGTTGCGTTGGAAAGGGGACTCGAAGCCGGACCTTGCGTGATCAAGCCGAATCGCTATGAATGCGCTGAGCTTTTAGGCAACGAACCGCATACGCCGGAAGATTTTAAAGCCGCCTGCCGACGTCTGCTCGAAAAGTGTGCTTGCGTTATTATTTCGGATGGCCCTGGCGGATGCTGGTTTGCAGACCGCAACAGCGGAGGGCATGTTTTTCATGGAACTGCGCCGCTCGTCGACGTGGTGGACACAACAGCAGCAGGTGATGCGCTACTCGCCGAATTCTGTCATCATTACTTTCCTGCTTCGGTTCTGAATGAAACGACGATACGCTTTGCCTGTGCAGCCGGAGCCGCCGCAACCACCATGCCAGGAGCCGATGCGCCCTCGCTGGATCTCGTGGATCGATTGGCTGCCGAAGTGCGAATAACTTCGGCTTAAGCAAACGCCTCGTCAATGGTTTCTTGCCGTACCTTCGGGGTGAAAAGGCTCACGAGCGGTACAACCAAAAATGGGACGGCCATGCCCATGCACGAAGCGAAAGCTGCAAGTGATTTGGGTAAAACGAAGAAGAGTACGACCGACGTTGTGATACCGGAAATCATACCGACAAGCGCGCCTATGCCTGTCGCCCTCCTCCAGAAGAGCCCATAAATAAACGGTGCCAAAAACGCGCCCGAAACGGCACCCCAAGAGAGCGACATCAGCGTTTCGATGAAGGTAATACGATGCGTAGCGATAAAGTAGGACAACGCGATGAAAACGGCGCAGAGAAACCGCATCATGGTAATCGAGGTCTTGTGCGAGACGTTTTCGTCGACCATGCCCTTGTAGAGGTCAATGGTAATCGCCGAGGCGGAGACCAAGACGAGGCCGGAAAGTGTCGACATGGAGGCGGAGAGAAGAAGCACCAGTATCAGACCAATCAGCGGCTTGGGAAGGTGATTCACGATCATAGAAGGAACCAACGTGTCCTGTGCGGCACCGTTTTGCACCACGGGGAGTTGATCAAAAAACAAGTGGGAAATGCTACCGGTATAGTACGCGGCAGAGCCGATAATCAACGCAAATAGGGCACAGACAATCGCGCCGCGGACGATCATGCGTTCGTCTTTGAGGGCATAGAACTTGTGAACCATTTGAGGAAGTGCCCAGCAGCCGAAGGAGGTCATCACCACAATGCTCGGGAGTAAATACCAGGGGCCCGGATTCGCAGAACCCGCAGACTTGTGTTCTGCATATTTTGCTGACGCCAATTTAGCGGTTTCGATGACGCCTCCGCTGGGATTAGCAGCCTCTGAAATGAAGTAGACCAGCGCAATCGCACCCGCAATCATGATCACGCCTTGAATGCAGTCCGTAATCGCTACGGCAAAATAACCACCCAGAATAAGATAGGCACCCGTAATGATGGCCATAATCAAAATGGCTGTGGTGAACTCAATGCCAGGAAAAGCTGCAACGAAAAGCTCCGCTAAACCTTTGTAGACGCCGGCTGAATAAGGAAGCAGAAAAATAAAGATGATCATCGCTGAAAGCGGCTTGAGCGTGTAGAGCCCAAAGCGACGGAAGAAGAACTCCGGCATCGTCATCACATCGAGATTCTGGGTCATACGTCGCGTTCGACGGCCTAAAATGAGCCAGGCGAGAAGCGCACCTGCAAGCGCATTGCCGAGCCCCACCGACATCGAAGCAAGACCATTATTCCAACCAAACTTGCCAGCAAACCCAATAAAAACTACGGCCGAAAAATAGCTCGTACCGTAGGCGAAGGCGGTTACCCAGGGACCGAAGGTTCGACCGCCGAGAAAGAAGTCGCCAAGCGTTTTAGTCCGGAGGGATCCCCAGATTCCGACGCCCAACATGAGCGCTATGTAGATGGAGACGAAGAGAATAATGTTGAAGTTCATTTTTGTTTGGATTTAGTTTTTAACTGACGCGATTTAATTTTATAGTTGAATCGTCCCCACCTACCGCGCTTGTAGATAAGCCATAATCACGTCAACGGCCTTATCGAGATTTTCGAGTCGGGACGTGTCGATCGAAAGATCGTAATTCTGGGCGTTGGCATGCTCGCAGCCTGTAAAGTTTCGGCAATATTGAGCTCGACTTTTGTCACCCTTCGCGAGGGTCTTCTCGGCGTCCTGTTCCGTTGCTTTGTATAAGGTCCTGTAGCGTGCTAAGCGGAACTCGGATGAGGCATGCAGGAAGACACTGACACGGTTGGAATGGTCTCGAAGAATATGGAAGCCGCAACGGCCGATAATCACCGCCGAACGTTCGGCAGCGATTCGCTTAATCACTTCGGACTCTGCCAGAAAGAAATCATATTCCGTTGGAACCAGCATGATCGGCGTGACGTATAAGTCAGGATAGACGGTTGCCGAGCTGAGAAAAGTCCGCCAAAACGATGGCATTGTCTCCTCACGTTCTTCGATCATCTGTTCTTTCACGGAGAGATGCTCGGCCGCTTGCGTAATGATGGCACGATCTGCGTAGAACACGTTAAGGCGTTTGGCAAGTTGCTGGCCGATATAGGCTCCACCGCATGCGATCTGCCTGCTGATGGTTACGACAAATTTTTCATCTTTTTTCATTTTAGGCCTCCCTTGTTTATTGTCAATAAAGATCCGAAACCATGCTTTTAATCATAGCACATTTGTGGACAAAAACTTACACACGTCCGGGAAAAGTTCCGCTGGATGCCGCGTTGCTCGTGCTGGGAGCCGGACGCTTCGCGGGGATGCGGTCGTTCAACGACCACGACAGCACCTTCGCGCCAACGGCAATGAGGCCAATCGAGATCCAGCCAAGGATCACGGTGCCGACACCCAAAACAGCTATGGCGACGAGATTGGCAACATGATATGTGGTGACATCCGGCACAACGAAATCTAAGTGTTCGCCGCCCACGGCTTCCACCCACTGTTTGAGCATGGACTCGAAGGCCTCTGGATTCTGCAAGGCGGTTGACACCATGGAAAAAATACGCGTTGCGTAGACAACCCCAATGATGATCACGACGATCCCGAGCACTCCGCCTGCCGCGCGAATCAGTTGCAGCAGCGTCTGTATGTTGAATGCGCGATTTTGGTCTGTCTGTTCGTAATCGTTCATTTTTCCTCCGTTCATTTTGAGACTATTTTTTTATAATAAAATTACGCACCACGCACCACGCACTACGAACTAAGCGAAGCCAATGCGGCAGGGAAGAGCGAATCGAATTCGGCTTCGCGGGTGACGGCGGTGCGCACAATGCCCTCAGGAGCGGCGATGAGCAGACTAGCGCCGTCGGATTCGCGGAAGCGCGTGACGGCCGTGTAAAGCAGCGAGCGCGACAGAAGGCGGGTCTCGTAGGGCGGGATCACCACGGCGAGGTGGCTGTATTCGCTCCCTTGCGATTTATGAATGGTCATCGCGTACGCCAGTGTGTGCGCAGGAAGCAAAGCCAGCGGAACGGTTCGCGTGCCATCAGGTGATGCCGCATCGGTGCTTCCGGCGCGGAAAAAGGCGATCTCGCTTTTGGTGGCAGGGTCTTTCATGATCACGCCCGTGTCGCCATTAAAGAGGTGCTGATCGTAGTCGTTTTCAAGAATGATGATGGGGCGCGGGTTGCAGTCGTTGGGGCGTGTGCTCGCCAAGTGGCGCGCACAGGCATCGTTAAGGGCAACGGCTCCGTAGCGACCGTTGTTCTGTGCGCAGAGGATGCGCGAAGCTTCCATGGCAGCTAATGCCGCTTGTGGATGGTCGAAATCCGCCTCGCGAAGCGCGTTGAAAAGCAACTCGTAAAGCGCGGGGCCATCCTTCGTTGGATTCCAGCGCGCCTTCCATGTCAGCGGCGACTCAGCCGCGCGGAGTTCCGTGAGCACGCGATCTGGTGCCGACTCCACAATAGCACGGGCGAGGCGACCGACATTTTTTTCGTCGGAAAATCTAAAACTCTTCGTCAGCACATGGACGCAAGGGTTAAAAGTTGAAAGCGCATTGGCTCTCGCCTCACGACAGATTGCGCCTAGCACATTCCCCGGCTCGACGGACTTGAGCTGATTCATATCGCCAAGCAGAATGAGTTTGCACGAAGGGGCCAGCGCATCGAGGAGGTATTTCATGAGCTCGGCGGAAACCATCGACGCTTCATCGACGATCACGACATCGGCGAGAATAGGATTGTCTGCCGTCCGGGAAACCCGCTGGCCATCGGCGCTGACGCCGAGCAGGCGGTGGAGGGTGGAGGCGTTTTCCACTACAGGGTCGGCAGGAAGGATTCCTGCCTCGCGCAACGGCTCCGCCTGCGAACGGAAGGATTCCGTCATGCGGGCGGCAGCCTTGCCACTTGGAGCCGCCATTTTGACGACAATCGCCGAATTCCGTTTGCTTAGACGAGCGACGAGGGTTGCAACGGTGGTCGTCTTGCCCGTGCCAGGTCCGCCGCTGATCACGGTGAAGCGGTTAGCTAATGCCCAGGCAACAGCCGCATTTTGCTCGGCGGTTAGCTTAAGATCGTCCCTTGCCTCGGTCACCGCTTGATTTGACGAAGCGAGGTTAGCAAGGGCTTTAGCAATCGACATTTCACGAGAGGCATGGCGCGTGAGTGCCACGGAGAAGCCTCGCTCATCTTCGTGCCAGACAAGGGGCTGTAGTACGGCGCGATTCAACGCAGTGAAAGGCGCACAGGCACCCGATGCGAGGAGCGCACGGCGCCACGTTTGGGCGTCGGGCAGGAAAACATCCTGATCTGGGAGAGATTCTTCAACACCAAAGACATCATGCGAGGGAAAGTGACGGCCGGCATAATGGCGGAGCACAATGCAGGTGTGACCCAGATCGAAGAGCTGAACCGCCAGCGCGATGGTCATACGCACGCACAAGGCGTCGCTAAAATCCGCCGAAAGCGTCTTCGAAAGCCAGCGAGCGAGTGGAGAGAGCGCATCGTCCGGAAGGACTGGGAATGCACCCTCAACGTCGTCTGTTGTACATGTACGCATTGCGGTTTCCATACCCCAGAATTTAACAGATGCACCCGTATTCTTCAATCGAATAAATGCCTAAAGTAATCGGTCAGCGACTGGAGAAGAGCTTGGGGTCATCAAAGTTGAAGAAAAACTGTAGGAAATTTGGCTTTTATCCTAATTCTAATCGTAATCGTAATCGTAATCGTAACCGTTGCCACTAACGTCGAGTTTCGCTAAGCAGGGGTCGTAACGAACGGAGCGGGGACATTCCTGTCCCCGACACGACGGGGGTTGGAAAACCCCCGCTCCTTTTGCTTTGCTCGTGCCATCTCACCCCCTCGATCAATCCTCGCTCAGGTCGATTCAGGTCGATTGCGGCGCTCGCGCCGCCTCAGGTCGATTCAGGTCGACTCCCTCTCCCCACGCCCCTTCGAACGCCTCTTTTCCATAACTTCGTGCTCTTCGTGCCCTTCGTGGTAGAGTCCCACTCTCGCTATCCACTTCCAGCTTTCCTGAGTTCCAGATTAAATTCTCCCACTCGACAAGCCTCTACCCTACAAACATGAACAATCAGCAACCTCGGTCAACCGATTACGGCACACGCCGCACTGGATCAAGCGATTACGATTACGATTAAGACCTCGCAATACCAAGCCTACTCTGACCCTCCCAGTCGCTAACCGATTACCCTGAAGTAATCGGTCAGTCAACGGGGGGCGTATTCACGACTCATTGACCGGTCATCAACGGCTGCAGGTTTTCTCCCCTGTGGCTCGCAACTCACAACTCACAACTCGCTACTTCTCCCCTGTGGCTGGCCTCTCGCGACTAGCAACTAGCGACTAGCGACTGTAATCGGGCAGTCAACGGGGGGCACCC
>CAZUAY010000047.1:0-17798 GCA_964618405.1 uncultured Lentisphaerales bacterium | reverse complement strand
AGCGACTAGCGACTGTAATCGGTCAGGCACAGCCCCCTGTGCCTGACCGATTACCACATTTCACCCCACAACATTAGCCCGTCGCAGTTTCGCATGAGACCTTCAGATCACTTCAAACGCTTGTAGGCTTCGTCATAGAAGGGTCGCGACGATTCGGTAATACGACCGAATCCGAAGATCCTCGCCGTTTCTGTATAAATTGCGTCTTGTGGGATGCCCTGAAAACGGTTGATCAAACACGACATTGCATTTTTTATTTCTTCCACAGGAATCTGCTTGATCGTGCGTCGTGAGTCGGACGACGCATCGGGAACGCGATAGAACTTATAATCCTCAGGCGTAACCGCTTCCGGCCAGAACACGCGTTCTCCCAATTGCTTTGTGGTTTTAAGCGTCTTTGGCACCGACCGCTCAAGTACCACATTCTTGGCGCTACCGATGCGCGAAAAGCCCCACTCCCGAATAATGCGAGCCCGCAACAGCGATTCCAAAATTGGTCCTTCTTCATTCACAAGACGACGCATCTGCTCGCCAATAATCTGCGGCCCAAATTGAAGATTGAAGTTCGACTGACTCCTCGCATACCCATCCACCACACGCGCTGGCTGGTAAATCTTTTCAAATTCATTAGGTGTGTCACACGTGAAGGAGGGCTCGAACTTCTCCAGCTTTCCCGAGGCTAGCGAAGCGAACTTTTGCGCTCCAGCCGCAGGCGGGGGGAGTCCATTGACTGCCGCCTCAACTTCATCGAGCAGCCTGCGTTCTGCCAGCTCGCGGTCGAACCACCAAGAGGCACTCCAGACGCGTACCAGTCGCCAGCCAAGCCCTTCGAGAACAAGCCGTCGAAGCTTATCACGTTCACGTGCACTTGCCGTTTCAAAATACTGTTCGCCGTCACATTCAATGCCAATAACGTATCGTCCCTCATCCTCTTTCGCCTTAATCGCGAGATCAATTCGGTACCCAGAGCATCCAATATGTTGATCGACCGCATACCCGTGGCAGCGTAGGAACTCTGCCACCTCATCGCCGAAAAGATCACCCGCTTCGGGAGCCGAACCGCGCTGCCGAAACAGTGCTTGATGGTTACCCTGTTCGGCATACTCCAGAAAACTCTTGAGATGAACGGCGCCCGTGGCCTGCGTCCTACCGATATCGATTTGCGTCGAAACAATCGACGAGAACACGACCACCTTTTCCTTGGCGCGGGTCACCGCGACGTTGAGCCGCCGCTCTCCTCCTGGACGATTGAGCGGTCCGAAGTTCATCGCAAAGGCTCCGTTAGCATCCTTGCCATAGCAGATGGAGAAGTAAATCGCATCGCGCTCATCACCCTGAACATTCTCGAGGTTCTTTACGAAGAAGGGTTCCTCTAGCTCCTCCGAAAAGAATTTTTCAATCTCGGGATGTTGGCGACGTTCTTCATCCATCAAATCCTCAATAAGGCTCTGCTGCGCCTGACTAAAGGTCACAATGCCTGTCGACTTCCGTGCAAGTGCAGGATCAAGCAAGCGTTCAACAACGGCCGCAACAATTCGTTCTGCTTCCTTGCGGTTTGTGCGCGTTTTCGACTTGTCGTACACGCCATCTTCAACATGCACGAAGCTGACGCCGAGGTTTTGACTTTCTCTAACAGCCGACGGGAAGGTCATCAGACTATCGCCGTAGTAATGGTGGTTGCTGAAGGCAATCAAGGACTCATGCCGACTTCGGTAGTGCCAGAGCAGATGCAGATCGGGTACGCCTGAAGCCTTGCACTCATCGAGAATGCTCTCCATCTCTTCGATATCGGAATCGTCAATTTCCTCTTCTTCCGCGAGGCGCTGGAAGAATGTTGTGGGCGGAAGCTGCTTCGGATCACCCACCACCACCACTTGCTTGCCTCTCGCCATCGCACCGATGGCATCCCACACCGTAATTTGCGATGCTTCGTCGAAAACAATGATGTCGAAATTCTTGCTCCCCGGCGGCAGGTACTGTGCCACGGAAAGCGGACTCATCAGCATGCACGGTTTAAGTAGCGGCAGAATTGTCGGAATCGATTCCAGCAACGCGCGCACAGGTTTATGGCGCGACTTCTTCTCGCATTCCCGCTTCAGAATGCCCAGCTCGCTTGCGGCAGGGCACTCCCCGCTCCTTCCCAACGGTAAACGTTGTGAAAGTTTCGCGATGATCATGTTCTGAGCAAGTTTCTCCACCTCCGCATCGAGATGCGTAAACTTCTCAACGAGCCCATCCTGCGCATTACCGAGAAAATTCCGCAACTCCGGCACCGTATCGATGACCGCGGAAACAAACCGTTCGTTGTAGCGCTTGTCGATAGCAAGCGGCACATGTTCGAGTTCCAACTCCCCACTTTCTACCGCCGCAACAACTGGCTGAAGATTGCAGTCGAGGCACCGCCTTCTGATCTGATTCCAAATGCACCACCGGCGCAAATGCTGTGCGTGGCCGAGTACAGACCCTGCCACACGCTCCAAGGTAGCCACCACACCTTCGCCCTCAGCGCAGCCCGTATCATCGAAACCGATAGCAATTTTGAAGGCATCGCGGATACGCTTAAATTCATCGAAGGCATGGCCATACCCCTGCATTTGCAGCGGCGTAAAGCCACGTGTAGCGGCCGCGAGAACTTCTCCGAATTTACCGCAGACCTGTGGCAGAGTCTCGACCCTGCCACGCGTGAGCTCGACCAGCACAGCGTGCAATTCATTGGTCTTTGCGATGAGGCTGCGCACGGCAGCCCAATCCGTATCGAGACCGGTAAAGCAGCCTTGTAGTCGTGCAACAACGTCTGGAGTTGCCGCAAGAACGGTTTTTCGATTCGCCGTATAGTGCTCGAAATCGTCGAGGAGTTGCGGCAGGTGTTGCTTTGTGATTTTTTGGGTTGAACCGGGACGTAGGCAAGCGGCTATTTCCTTGCGTGCTTTTCTGTACCGGATCATCCGTGTAATGATGAAGCGCTCAGCAGTTTCAGCAAGATGCTTACGCATGTCGTCAACGTCGAACCCTGCCACGGCATCAAGATCAAAACCGGAAAGTCTTGTCGCCACCGCATTTGCTTTCTCACCTGCCAAAACGAGGTGGGCAAGCGCAGAAGAAAATGCCACCCAGTCCGCACCAAAAAACGATGATGGAAAAACCGGTATATCGGCAAGTAGCGCGGCAAGACGCGATGACGCAGCGAGGGCGGCGTCATCCCAAGAAGCTGCATTTTCAAATTCACCGATACTCGTGAGAAAAAGAAGTTGCTTCTGCATGAAGGCGCAAGCCCCTTGCATCTCCGTTGCAGCCTGAAGCGCAATGCGCTCCCAGGCGGGCGACCATTCGGTTTGCCGGAGACAAGCGAATGCATCAAAGAGTTGCGGTGCGATGCCGGAGGCTTGAGCGGCGAGTTCACGAGCCGCTTCGAGCATCTTCTCCAACTCGAATTCTTCCAGCGTGACGTCATTCAGAGGTGCAACGCACGCAATGAGCGCTTCGTCTTGCGCGTGAGCGAAGAGGTCTGAAAGCGCGCGGAACGGTGTCAACCCACAGGGATACTGCTGATGCAAGGCAGTGACGTAGCCGGTGAGCAAATCCCGCGTCGATTCGAGTTTTTGGACCGCAAGCGGCCAGTGGTTGGGTTCGGCATAACTTCCGAACGAAAGTGATGTCGCGAATTGAGCCAGGACATCGGCCTTACCGGATTTGTTTGAATGCAGTTCAAGGCAAAATGGTGCGAGACCAATGTTCTTGAGGCGACGTTGGACGACCTCGAGTGCCGCACGTTTCTCGGCTACGAAAAGAACGGTCTTCCCTTCGGCAAGACAATAAGCAATCAAGTTCGTAATCGTCTGTGACTTGCCGGTACCGGGAGGACCATGCAAAACAAAGTTCTTGCCACGCGCCGCAGAGATGACAGCGGAAAGTTGTGACGCATCTGCACTGAGAGGGCAAAACAGTTCCTCTGGCTTTATGCACGTATCCACTTCACTGGGACGAACAGCCGTAACTCCATCATCGAAAGCGGCATCACCCTTGATGAGATGCGAGACGATGGGGCTGGCGCTGAGGTCATCAAGTCGGCGATTGAGGTCATCCCACATGATGAACTTGCTAAAGAGCAATCGCCCAATCCAAAGCTCTTCTACGACTTCCCATCCTTTGATGTCAAGAATTGCGTGCCGGAAAATGCGCAGGATTGCGGAAACATCGAGTCCGCTTTCGTCGGAGGGCGGTGGATTGAGATCTTCAATTGCGCGGCCAAAATCGCGACGCAACATTTCCAGAAGCGTCACGTTCACAACAGCATCCTCGTCGGAGCGCTTCAGCGTGTAGCCCGACCGAGCGGACTGGCGTTCAAGCTGAATGGGAAGGAGAATGAGAGGCGCCTTGTATTCGTTGGCTGTTACACCGGATCCATCCACCCACTTGAGAAAGCCCATCGCCAAAAAGAGCGTATTGACACCGCCCTCTTCGATATCCGTTCGAGACTGGCGGTACAGCCCCGTCAGTCGCTTCTCTAACTCCTTCTCATCTAAGAGCGACCGCAGGCGCTTTTTCGTGAACGCCTCCGCTATCGCCAGGGCCATGAGATTTTCGCCGCGATCCAGCTCAACCTGTGGAAGATTCCGAGAATCCAAAGCGTTATCGCCGAATGCCATTGGCTTAGGAAGAATGGCGAAAGATTCACCAGCGGCGAGTTGGTCTTCGAGTGTATCAAACTTCAGCAGCGTCATCGGAATCGCCTGCTTGGAATCCTTAAAGTTTAAAAGTCGGTTTCTGCGTGAAAGATCGAGTAGCTTGGAACGCCAGCGGATCACACGAGGTGGAACGGCGATCATGGGAGTTTGCGAGCCCGACACCGTGTTTGTTTCGAGTGCGGGAAGCGCTTCGTCCGTATCGACATGAGAGGGTCGGACTTGACGTTCGATCACCGAAAGGCCAGCCACACCAGACAATGGGCGGATCCCGATCGCTCGCGCTTGCTTAACGTCCAACGCATGCAGAAACTCCAGGTCTTCAGAAAGGTGTTTGGCCCCAGCAGCCAATGCGATGGAAAACTTGCTCTGACTTCCAGCGGCCAGCGTGGTCTCTAGAACGGTAATTTCATTCAGCTCGGCTCTTTTACGTATGGATTGAAGGTCGTCGACAACGGCATCAGGAAAGTTGAAGTTCTGCAGGTGACAACCCACGTAGGCATGCCCCTTGTTCAACAGAATTAACGAATGGAGACCGCATTGTTCCATCATCGCAGCAAAGAGAAGCGTGAAGTCAAGACAGGTTGCGAAGCCATGCTTGAAAATTTCTTGAGGAAAGCGGATGCGCTGACCGGAGGTCCCGAAGCTCGCCGGAGGCTCGGCATAATTCACACCCGATTCGAGAATCGTATCATAAATACACTTGAGCATCATTAAGACGCGATTCCTGTCGCCACGCTGATAGCCATCGAGTGCCCCCGAGTCTGTCCGCTCCTTCAGCAATTCAGAAACACGGCCGAGGCATTTCATGACATCATCACTATTAGGTGTGACGAAGGACGCCAGCATTTCTGGCATAAATTCACCACCGAACCAGTCATCGTGCGGGCAAATTACGATAGACCGTGCGATCTCAGCAATCGGCGCATCCGTCGCGCGGTCGGCAATCGAGATTTTAATGTTCCCAGCTATCCGTTCTGTTGAAGATGAAAGAAACGTATGGCTGAGGCATGGCAAGAGGTCTTTGAGCTCAACCGTGCCTTCCGGCATAATTTCTGAAACGACAACAGAAAGCGGCGTAAAGAACTCAGGGTCGGATGTCGCGCTCACGCGCACGTCACGAAGTGGGCTCAGTCCCTGATTGGTTATAGCGACCGAGCGGATCACCGACACCCCATTTTGGTGTAATGCCAGTCCAATCTTTGAAATTGAGTCTACCGTCACCTGTATCGTATCATCCATAATCACGTCTCCTGAAATTCTCTCAAGTCATTGCCGTACCCAGTAGCGTTTAATCGATAATCAGTGTTCACGGGAAAATCTCTAAATTCGTAATTTATCATTAGATTTCAGGGCTACGCTTTTTCGGGCAAACGCTCAAAAATCGCCATCGAGATGCAGTCTGGTAACATCGAAATAAACCAGATAGCAAAGCGCATCTGCCAGGGAAATGTAATCAACCCTACGTTGCGCTCCAGGCGTCTGGCTATAATTCTCGCCGCCTTCCCGGCCTCCATGAAGAAGGGCATCGGACAAGTATTACGATCGGTAATCCGAGAGCGAACAAACCCAGGGCAAATCACATTAACCCAGATGCCCTCGCGGGAGTAACGTCCCCGAAGCCCTGCTCCCCACGCCTTCACGCAAGCCTTTGACGCACTGTACGCAGGACACGAAGGAAGTCCATGATATCCCGTAATAGAGGACACAATGGCAATCTGTCTTCGCTTACGCAGGCCAACGGTCGTTTCATCAGAAAACACGTCGAGCGCCGGAAAAACCGTATTGATGACTCCGACAACATTCGTGTCGAATAGACGACGAATGGCGGCCTCTGTCTCATCGGCACTCCCAATACCCGCATTGGCAACAACGAGATCAAGGGGCGCCAACGCATCACACGCGAGAATCCAGCTTCGAACCGCCACCTCATCGGTCACGTCCAAAATGCTTGGATGCACCGCAACATTCTCCAGCGAACACCTTTTAGCCACATCGGCTAGTCGCGCTTCGTCACGTCCGCAAATGAAGATATTCTTGGCTCCACGCGTTGCATATTCAAGCGCAAGGGCTTCACCAATGCCACTGGTTGCACCGGTAATGAGAACATTGTTGAGGATAGGTTTCTTCATAGTTGAAGTCCGCCAATGGCCGCTACGACTTCAGAAGGTGAGGTAATACCGGCACGGAGTTTCGCAGCCGCATCCGCAGAAATGGAACAGTAAGTTGAATCCCGACTGGCAATGACCTGTAGCTCTTCAGACGAAAGATTTCCACGATGAATCGCTTCTTCAATATCCGATCCGCAAGCCATGAATTCGAAGATGCCAAGTCGGCCCGTGTAGCCCTCGAGACAGCGAGGACACCCGACCGCACGTTTCACCGACGTACAGCCCGCCGCCTTCGCTACAGCCGATTCGGCCGTACTCAGGCGTGGATCGCCGATGGCAACATCCGTGGCACAGTACGGACACAGCCGCCGAACAAGGCGCTGCGCCAGCACGCCACGCAGACACGACGCCAGCAGATACGGCTCAATGCCCATATCCACAAGCCGCATGACGGCTGAGGGCGCGTCATTCGTATGGAGCGTCGTGAAAACGAGATGGCCCGTCAGAGAGGCTCGTACGGCAATCTCTGCAGTTTCGGCATCGCGCGTCTCGCCAACGAGAACAACGTCGGGGTCTTGTCGTAGAATATGCCGAAGACCATTAGCAAAGGTCAAACCGATCTTCGGCTTGACTTGAATCTGGCCGATAGACGGAAGTCGATATTCAACAGGATCTTCAACCGTCATGATGTTGCGCCGACTCGAGTCGAGCGTTCCGAGTGCCGAATATAAGGTCGTGGTCTTACCGGAACCCGTGGGTCCCGACACCACCACCATACCGTTCGGGAGGGAAAGCATTGAGGTCAGACCAACCAGTACGGCATCCGGCATGCCCAGTGCGGAAAGTGGAAGCAACGAACGTTCGCGGTTGAGCAACCGCATCACCACCCGCTCCCCTTCTGAAACCGGCACCGTAGATACGCGGATGTCGACGATCTTATCACCGACTCGCACCTGTGCCATGCCATCCTGTGGCAAACGACGCTCGGCTATGTCCATTCCCGCCATGACCTTGACACGAGAAACGAGCGGCAAGGAGTAGCCATGGGGCGGAGAAGGCTGCTCGTAGAGGATGCCGTCTAAGCGAAAGCGAACTCGAACGGAGCCGATCGCTTCCGGTTCAAGATGCACATCCGACGCATCTTTTCTCACAGCGTCGAGCAGAACGTTGTTCAGATACTGCGTTACCGGTTGCGACTCTTGATCCACGAGGAGATCGGTATCGGAGTGCGTTGCGTAACCCTTTGCAGCCGTAGCCGAGGCTCCAGATGGCGAGGTGGTTGTCGGTATGGCGGCTGCTGTTGATTTCCCTTCGTAATAGGCGCGCTCGATCGCGCTCATGAGGACTTCGCGCGCCGCGAAAATGGGTTGAAGATCTTCGCCAATAACCAGCGAGGCGTGTTGCAAGGCTCCCATGCCCTCAGGACCGCACATCAGCAACGACAGCACGCCGTCACGCCGTATGGGCAGAACGAACTGCTCGCGCGCCCACGTCACGGGGATGGAAGCAATCAAGCCGGCATCGAGCATCTCAGCCTCAATCCCCTCAATGAAGTCAACCCCATATTCTTCTGCCAAACGCTGTATTGTGTTCATGCTCTCCGCCTTTAGTATTGGCTCGCCCATACGCATAACCCTGCCACGCTGCGAACGCGGCCATTATAGACTAGGGTCAAGGCACGATGCAACTCGCAACTTCTCTCTACACATTCCGGCGCATGGGATCGAGGCGGTCGCGGAGAGCATCGCCAAGCTGATTAAAGCTGAGAACGAGGGCGAAGAGCGCGAGGGTCACGAAAACACCCTCCCACCACACACCCTGCCACAAGCGAACACGAGCATTGTTGATCATCACACCCCACGAGGGTTCGTTCTGGGCGCCAATCCCCAGAAATCCCATAAAAACTTCCGTGCCGACCGCCGCCGGAAAACGTAATGAAAAGGCCACAATGATAATGTGCGCGACGTTGGGAAGAATGTGGCGGAACATGATCCGGGCATCGCTATAACCAAGAACACGAGCCGATTGCACATAGCCGAGGTCACGGTGCTTGACGGTCTCCGCCCGAATCGTTCGATATACGCCCACCCAGGTTGTCACGCTAATACCGATATAAACTCCGAAAAGACCTTTACCAACCACAAGCGAGACCGCCAAAATAAGCAACAATGCGGGAATCGCCGCGATCGTTGCCGCAAGCCACGTGCAGACGGCATCCACCTTTCCACCGTAAAATCCGGCAAGAAGTCCTAGCAGTGCACCAAAGGGAACGGCGATGAGTGACGTTACAATTCCGACATGAAAGGCAATCCTCGCCCCTTGGATGAGACGCGTGAAAACATCGCGTCCTAGGTTATCCGTACCCATGAGCGCCACCCGACTTCCCCCATCCGGCATCTCAATGCGCGAGAGGGGTGGTCGATAGCGACTAGCAAGGTTCACGGCATTGTAGTTCGGCGTTTCATCGCGAATCTTGTAGCGAGCCACGGAGATCTCGCCCCATGTGGCGGCAATCAAGTAAACGCCAATCACAACAAGGCTTAGACGAGCCCGCAGCGGCAATGTAAAAATAAATTTAAGCGTTCGATTTTTCATGCGTTATTCACAACTGATTTTAATCCTCAATGTCCAACTCTTGACTAATAACCAATGACTAATGACTCCTCATGCGATGGAACAAAGTTCAACCGCACCCTCCAACGCCGCCAGCTCTCCTAACTCCAACTTTTTCAGTTTGCCGAGCTCGATAACCATGATGGCTCCACCAAAGAGCATCCCAAAGAACTCAGCGATCGGAAAGGCGAACACAATTCCATCGTAGCCCCAGAATCTCGGCAAGAAAATCATGAGCGGGAGAGCAAAAAGTACTTGCCGAACAAACGAAATGAGCAAAGCTTTGCCTGCTTGCCCTGTGCCCTGAAAATAATGCGCGAATAAAGCAGTCGTACTGCCGAGTGGCATCAGGATCACATATCGGCGGAGCGTATAGACACCGAGAGCTAGCGAAGCGCCTTCAGAGCCAAACAAGGCAATCACGCCTCCTGCAAAAATTTGAACGATGAGATACGGAATCATCACGAGCACCATCGAAAGCCCTATCGAAACCATAAAAATTTTGCGCACGCGTCTAAACCGCCCCGCTGCGATATTGTAGCCAATCAGCGGTTGCATGCCCATGGAGAGACCGAGCACAGGCGTCATAATCAGATGATGAAGCGACATGATGATGCCAAATGAAGCCATTCCCGCCGCGACCTGATGTCCACTTTGAACAGCATACGCCTGAATCATGTGGTTTTGGATGGACCACGTGATCATCGCAATAAAGTGAAACAGAAATGGCGTTGCGCCATTGAAAAGAACGCGTTTGAAAACAGAAGCCGTAGGGAGAAAATTAGACAAGTGGATTTGTATGACACTTCGCCGAACAAAGAACCACAAAACCATCGAAACAGAAACCGCCTGCGAGATCACCGTTGCGATGGCCGCTCCTCGCATTCCCATATCGAAACCGGCCATTAGAACCCAGTCAAGGAAAACATTCAGCAGTGCCCCCACCACCTGCGTCACCATCGCATAAGACGAAGCTCCTTCCGCGCGAATGAGATGATTTTGCATCAGCATCATCGCAAAGGGTGTTCCAAAAAGCGCTACCGACATGTAACGCACGGCATGACCCAGGGCGATCTCTGGCGCGCCTAATAGTGTCAGAATTTCAGGAAGAAACGAAAGCCCAACCGTCATGAACACAAGCGATACGGCAAGATGCAAGAACATGCCTTGCGTAAAAATCTTTCCTGCTTCATCGTAATCGCGACGCCCCAGTGCAAGGGAGTAAATCACGGAACAACCACGACCGATAAGAATGGAAAACGCAAAGATGAAGGTCATAAACGGAATCGCAGCATTCATCGCCGCCAAACCGAGTTCGCCAACAAAGTTGCCGATAAAAATCCGATCAACGAAAGCGTAAAGACTGCTGACCAGCAGACCAACCATCGCTGGAAGCGAGAGCCTCAACACCAGCGGAACGATCCGATCCGTTCCCAGCCGCTCAGTCTCGCGACGTCTTGCTAGTTCTGCCTCTGAAAAGTTTTCGACAACTGCGGGAGTCTCAGGCATTTTCGGGTGACTCCAACTTGACCGCTTCATCCTCCGCTTTAACCTCCTCCGCGGAAGTCTTGCTCTTAACTTCAGGCTCGTGCATGCTCTTGACCTCACTCACGAACTGATCCACATCCTCGAACCGCCGATAAACGGAGGCGAATCGCACGTAGGCAACTTGATCCACCGACATGAGATTCCGCATGACACGCTCGCCGATTTCACGACTAGGAACCTCAAGATCGTAATCTTGCTCAATTTGCTCAATGATTTTATCGACAATCCATTCAATCATCTGCAAGGTCACCGGCCGTTTCCGGCAGGCTCGTGTAAGCCCGTTCAGTAACTTTTGCCTCGAAAACTCTTCAATCCGTCCATCTTGCTTGATGACCATGAGGGAGTCGCGGAGGATTTCCTCGTACGTGGTAAACCGGTGTCCGCACTGAACACAAACACGACGACGGCGGATAGCAACACCGCCCCGTACGGAGCGGCTTTCAAGAACTTTGTCATCATCGCATCCACATGAAGAACATTTCATGGTACACCTTTCAAAAACTTGACTAAAAATAGGAATCACTGTAAACGTCCACAATAATACTTCTACAGGGCAATATTGTCCAGAATTAAGCACTCCAGACCGCGCGATCGCGCGATCTGAAGTGTGTCAACTCAATTAAATTCTATCCGCAAAAAAAACATGTCTTTCAAAAAAGGTTTTCCGAAAGACTCTCGATCAGGTATGATTGGCCGCGTGAAGTTTCGAATTTTAATTTTTTTGTCTAGTTTGTGCTTTTTGATTGGTTCAACCAGCGTTATCGTGGCAGATGTGCTAACCGAGCTTGCTCCGATTATCAGGATGCCGGAAGAAGAAAACAGCAACAGTCTTGCAATCAAAATCACCGGCGTTGCAGCGCATGCCATGAACGGTCTGGAAGTCACTCAAGCGGGGCTTTCTACCAATTTTTTGGCCGTTGTTGATCGGCTGGATCGCATATTCGGTGACGAACGTCTGATCGACGATACGGACACCTCACGGATGACTCTTGGTATTGGCGTGCAGGTATCGCGTTTTGACGGGATTACCTTTAAACACAAGACACAGGCAAGGATTTCGTTGCCGAGAACAAGAAACCGCCTGATGCTGGAGTATAATCAAGAAACCGAAGTTGAAGACATCGACACGACCAGCCAGATCCGGTCGGCCTATCGTGACACGACGCCTGATTTCGGATTGCGTTTAAAATTGTTTAATCAGGGAATAACACATGTAACCGCGAGCGCTGGACTGCGGTTGGGCTCGACAGCGCAGGGTTATGGGCGCCTCCGAGCCTCGCAGGTGTTTCTCTTGACTTCGGAGACGAGCCTCTACGCTGCTCAGACTCTGCAATACTACACCGAAGATCGATGGGTTGAGACGTCATCGCTCCGTCTTAGTCATTGCATTTTCGACAATTGGGTGATTGAGAATTTACTTGAATTAACATGGCGCGAGCGCCGTTCGGGGTTTGAGCCATTCCTTATGTTTTCGGTTATGCATGAACACAAAGAAAAGCGAGCCGTCCGTTTCGACGTGGGCGCGGCATGGCCCGAAACGCCACACACACACGAATCGCGTTACTTTTTGCAGGTCACACGGCGGCGGCGGCTAGGAGGGAAATGGTTGTTTGGAGAAGTCCGTCTCGGAGTCGCCTTCCCCGAGAAAGAAGATTTCGCGCCCGATCCCATGATACGCGTACTGGTCGAAATGATACTCGGGAAATAACGATATCGAATTCTTAATCATTCTTGCTGTATAGGCTTAGCCTTTACTGCTTAATCAGGTGCGCTCGGAGTTTATTGCGATTTGTCACGGATTTGTGCGTAATTTATACAAGATTGTTATTGCAAGAGTTGATGCATAATGTATCATAGCAGACAGAAGGAAAGGTTGATTAACGGAATCTTTACTTCACCTTTTAAAAAGCCATAAGCAATGAAGACGATAATCCATAAGCGTTTCGAAGACATGGTTTCAACCCTTGGCGCAATTGTTTTTTTTGCGATTGCAATTGCGCTTCTGACGCAAAATGCTGTTGCACAGCAAACGCCAAGTCCCAAATCAATTGTAGTGGTCAGTGACGACAATTACCCACCCTACATCTTCAGAGACGGTGAAGGTGTTCTTCGCGGAATTTTGCCGGAACAGTGGGCGTGTTGGGAAGAGAAGACTGGAATTAAAGTGGACCTAAGGGCCATGGACTGGGCTGATGCACAGAGGCAAATGAGCCAAGGTAAAGCCAATGTAATCGACACGATATTCTTTACAGAGGAACGAACGAAAACCTTAGAATTCACTCCACCCTACGCTCAAATCGAGGTTCCGGTCTACATCGATAATACCCTCGGCGGAATAACCGATATCCCGTCTATGGCAGGGTTCACCGTTGGCGTGAAGGCAGGCGATGCCGCTATTGCCTATCTCAAAGCGCGCGGCATCGACACCTTCAAAGAGTATTCGAGTTACGAAGCCATTGTCCTCGCCGCCAAAAGCGGCGAAATTAAAGTGTTCTCCATCGACAAACCTGCTGCCCTCTTCTTTCTAGCCAAACACAATGCTAGAAATAAGTTCCGCGAAGCCTTTGTGCTGTACACGGGAAATTTTCACCGTGCTGTTCAGAAGGACAACAGGAGCCTGTTTCAACTATTGGAAGAGGGCTTTAACGCAATATCGCGCAAAGAATATAGGGCTATCGATAGAAAATGGCTCAAATCTCAATTGAGTTTTTCCGAAGTCGTATGGCACTGGCGATACCGCTTTATGACGCTAGCGGTTGTCATGTCGTTTCTGCTGTTAGCCAGTCTAGTTTTAGGTCATCGTGTTCGCAAAAAATCTACAGATCTTGTCAAGTCACAGCAACTGCTAGCTGAAAACCATGAACTGATGAAATTGTTTCTCTTTCATTCGCCGATTTACACCTTCGTCCGCGAAGTCACAGAAACGGATAATCGATTCGTCATGGCCAGTGAAAACTTCAAGGACTTGACACAATTTTCCGGCATTGAACTCATCGGTAAAACCGTCGAAGAAGTTTTTCCAGAGGATTTCGCCAAGGCTATGGTCGAGAGGGATAAAGCCCTTTTGCAAGAAGGTGGTATCGTCAACGCCATGAGCACAATCAACGACCGTCACTTCTCGATCTCCCAATATCCAATTCTATTGGGAAACCGAACACTCCTTGCCGGCTACGCCATTGAAATCACCGAACGAATTAATGCCGAGAAAACACGACAGGAAACCGAAACTCGGTATCGGGTGCTAACGGAGAACATGAAAGATGTTGTTTGGATTCTCGACACCGAGACCTTGAAGATCCTTTACATTAGCCCCTCGGTTTTAAAACTTCGTGGCTATGCGGCAGAAGAGGTGATCGGCAACAACTTCATTCATTCACTATTTCCAGATCAGGCGGAGGAGATAGAAACCGTGATTCGATCGCGCATCCAAGAATTTAACGACGGTAAAATCACACCGGACACTTTTTTCATGACAGAATTGTGTCAACCGCGGCGAGATGGAACCTCTGTGACGACCGAAGTCATTGCGCATTTCTGGATGAATTCCAGCACAGGAAAATTAGAAATCCATGGTTCAACCAGAAATATTGACGAGAGGAAGCGCGTTGAAAACGAACTCAGGGAAAGTCAACGACGCTATGCGGCACTGCTGGATCGACTGCCTGGCATGGCCTATCGGCGTCATGTTGACGCAAGATGGACTTTCGAGTTCGTCAGTTCAGGCTGCAAGGAGGTCGTGGGATACACAGTAGAAGAACTCACGAATAATGGTAACCACGCCTATTTAGATTTGATCAAACCCGAAGAAGCCAGTACCGTTAGAAAGAAATGGGACTGGGTCCTCCGATCTCACACAAGCTTTGATGGTGAATATCAAATTGTCGGCAAACAAGGTGATTTACGGTGGGTATGGGAAAAGGCTGAAGGGCTCTACGATCAAGCCGGTAATGTTATTGCCGTTGAAGGATTTATAAGCGATATCACCGCCAGACGAAATGCGGAGGCAGAACGCGAACGGCTCATGAGCGCAATCGAGCAGTCGAGTGACGCAATAACCATTACAGATTCAAATGCCACCATCATCTATGTCAACCCTGTCTTCTACAAAGTCAGCGGCTATTCAAGGGAAGAGGCTATCGGTAAAAACTCGAGGATTCTTCAGAGCGGAATGCAAAGCCCTGCATTCTATAAACAGATGTGGACCGTGCTTTCAGGGGGGAAAACGTGGGTAGGCCAACTCGTGAACAAACGAAAAGACGGGACGTTCTACACCGAAGAGGCAACCATATCCCCCGCCTTCGATACAAAAGGGAATATCGTCAGTTACATTGCTGTAAAACGAGATATCACGCAGCAGATCATTTCAGCAAACGAAAAAAGCGCTTTGCAGGCACAAGTAATTCAGACGCAAAAGCTTGAATCAGTCGGTTGTCTGGCAGGAGGCGTTGCGCACGACTTCAACAACATGTTACAAGCCATAATTGGCTATACCGAAATGGCTCTCGATCAGTTGCCGCCAGATCAACCGCTACGCGATGACATCCAAGAAATCAAGACGATTGCTTTACGCTCAACAAACCTGACACGCCAGCTTTTAACATTCGCCAGAAAGCAACCTGTCGAACCCATGGAAGCTAACGTCAACGACTTGATTGATGGCATGATGAACATGTTACGCCGACTGATTGGCGAAAATATTGAAACGGTTTGGAATCCTTCTCCGAAAATTTCAACGGTTATGATTGACAAGAGCCAATTCGAACTGATCATTTTTAATCTTTGCCTAAACGCCCACGATGCAATAAATAAAACAGGACGAATCCTGATTTCCACAGTCGACTACGAAACGCTTGAGAACGAGTCAGCACTCCCCGAAGACCTCAAGCCTGGCAGATACATTGAAGTTATCGTTAAAGACACGGGTATTGGAATCGCACCGGAAATTAAAAAGCGAATCTTCGAACCTTTCTTCACAACGAAGCCACTCGACCATGGGACGGGTTTAGGGCTTTCTGTGGTCTACGGCATCATCACACAATGCGGCGGCACCATCGCGCTGGAGACAGAAGTTGGTAAGGGAACTGAATTCAAAATATTTCTGCCCATTTTTTCAGACGGCGCAACAAACGTTATTGTTGCGGATGAGCCCACAGCCTTCGACAAGCCGATCCATGCCAAAATCCTCCTTGTCGATGATGAAATCTTGATCCTCCGGCCTGCACGCCAATTGTTAGAAAGCCTAGGACATCAGGTTATTGCAACCCACTCGCCTCAAGAGGCAATCGAAATCATGCGAGAAAACAAAAATCGAATTAATCTGCTCATCTCGGATGTCATGATGCCCGAGATGAATGGTCCCGAAATGCTGATCGAACTTCTTAAAATAAGTCCACAATTACAGTACATTTTTATGTCTGGACATACTGCAGACCTGCTTGAAAAGCAAGGAATTAGTAAAAATGGAACAAACTTCATTGAGAAGCCTTTTACACGAAAAGAACTGAACGACAAGATCCAAGAAATTTTGAGGACTTGAAAACTTTGGTGCAAACCTTAGTCGCGAACCCTTCGTGCGACGCGACCGCGAAAAAATCAACGTGTAACTTTCTCGAATCCTCCGCATCCTCGACTTGGCAGGAAAGAAAATCTAAAAAAATCAGAAGCCAGGGATGGTCTGTTTGGTCATTAGAATTTTTTATAAAAAAGCACATCTCGCCTAGGCAAAGAACACAACGCTAAAGAAGCTTCCTCAGAAGAGCACAATAAATTTAACACTATGGAGTTGTACAAAGAATGCAGCAGTGAGTCAGTCGGTCCGGCCGAGCAGGCGCCTTAACACGGCACGCGAGAAAAAGACGCGAGGATCCTTAAACAACTTTTTAGCAGCAAATCGAATGGCTTCACGATAGCGGTGCCCCCAGAAGAGTTCAAAGAGACAATGCCGCTTCACCGCTTCTGGGGCAAAGTGGCGAATAGCGCGGCTCCCCTCTTCTTGCGAAAAAAAATCATTATGCTTTTTCACAATTTTCCGCATCAACCGCTGTTTGCGGTCAAACGACTTTGTTCCCGCCGTAATGCTTCCAGAGTGTACGCGGTAGTGCAGAGGCGATGTCCGCAAAGGCACACCATAAAACCCATGCTTTGCAAGGGTTAGAAAAAAATCGTAGTCGCCCCATCCCTCATTGAATGTCGGATCAAAACCAACGCGCCGGGCGGCATCCGTGCGGACAAGCGAATTCATATCAACAAAATTTCCGAACTTGAACTGTTCGACATCAAACTCAGGAACCCGCTGGACGCGTGCATAATCGCCAAACGTTACTCGATTGGGATAGATGATCGCCAACTTATCGTCATGACACGAAGCAGCTAGACCAGCCGCTTTTTCAAGGAAATCCGGTTCGATCCAATTATCGGCATCCAGATTAAAAAACCAATCGCCTTTGATAATTTCTAAAACTGCTCCGCGAACCACGTATACGCCCACGTGGTCGAATCGAATATAACGGACCGCCTCACCATAACGCGCAACAAGCTCAGCCGTCCCATCCGTGCTACCATCGTCCGCAATGATGATCTCACACGGCCTCTTGGTTTGAGCCAGTACGCTATCAATTGCTTGAGGCAAAAACGCCCCATAATTGTGAGTCGGGATGAAGACGGAGATGTTCATATTGCGGCAAGATTATAACGCATCATCTTACAACTCTTCAACTCTAAACATGAAATGTAACGTAATCGGTCAGGCACAGGGGGCTGTGCCCGACCGATTACAGTCGCTAGTTGCTGGACGTTATCCGAAAAGGTTTCTGAGTTCTTTGCACTCTCAATTTCCAACAGCCAA
>CAZUAY010000046.1:0-17806 GCA_964618405.1 uncultured Lentisphaerales bacterium | reverse complement strand
GAAACTACTCCCTACGCACTACTCACTACTCATTCTCTCCAGCCTCGCAACTCGCAACTCGCGACTGTAATCGGGCAGTCAACGGGGCACCCCCCG
The DNA here is from genome assembly GCA_964618405.1 of uncultured Lentisphaerales bacterium. Lineage (GTDB taxonomy): Bacteria > Verrucomicrobiota > Kiritimatiellia > RFP12 > UBA3636 > JBBQIY01. The sequence goes on along the minus strand of CAZUAY010000046.1, from coordinate 17,710 downwards.
TCACTGACCGATTACGCATTTGTTTTTTCCAGAAGTTGACCGCGTGGGGCGAATATGATAACTTAATTCTTGTTAAAGAGTTTTACTGCCCCCGCACGCGGACTGTCATATTTCTTCAACCTACAAGTCATTAAGGGAGCTTGAATATGTGAGCCGACTACATGCCTAGAGCAATCTGGGACTTGGAACGCAGCAGCTAGGGTTCCCACCTTCATTACGTGAGGGTTTGAGGGATAAAGACATTACGGCGGGGGCGGTTTTTTATTTTACCAAAGATTGCCGATCGGTGGACAGAAGGGGCGTACGTCATCGATGACGGTGGTGTCCAGCAAGAGCATGGCAAGTCGGTCTACGCCCAGTGCCGCGCCGCCTGAGGGTGGCATGCCTTTCAGTGAGGCGAGGAATGCCTCATCCATCGGAAAAACGGTTTCGCCGCACGCGGATTTAATATCGCGTGCTTCTTCGAAACGCCTGCGCTGCTCGACCGGATTCGTCAGTTCGCTGTAGGCGTTGCACAGCTCTAGACCGCCGACATAGGCCTCCCAGCGTTCGGCGATGCGTTCGTCGTGGGGGCAGAGTCTAGACAGTGACGCGGCAGGGGCAGGGTAGTCGATAAGCACGCAAGGACGGTCTTTCGGGAGCGACGGCTCGATCTTCATCGCCATATCGAAATCGAAGCGTTCTGCATCGAAGTTTTCGATGGGGTCCCAACCGGCGTAGCGTTTCATCGCTTCGCGTACCGTGATTTTCTCCCAGGAACTCGCGAGATCGATCAAGGTGCCATTGTAGGAGATCTCGTGGCATCCGCAAACGGTCGCTGCGGCGTCGCAGATCATTTTTTTGAGGTCGCCGAGAATCGCGTTATAATCGGCATTCGTGCGATACCATTCGAGCATGGTGAATTCAGGATTATGCTTAGCACCGCGTTCACCGGCTCTGAAGCAGGGTCCGATTTGGTAGATTTTTGAGAAGCCTAGGGTCAGCAACTGCTTCATCTGAAGTTCGGGAGAGGCGCGCAGAAAAGCCTTGCCGCTCGGCGGTGGGTTTATGTGTGGTTCGTTGGCGGGCGCGAGAATTCGGATAGGCGTTTCCACTTCGGTAAACCCGACTTCGTCAAGTGTCGTGCGAAGCGAGCGGAGGAGGAGGGCCCGGTTGGGTAACGTGCTGAGCCATTTTGCGGACATGGTGCTAGGCTTCTCCATGCGAGGAGGGGGCAACAAAATCCAAGAGGTATTGAGGGACACGAAGTGGGCGAAGGGTTTTCGTCGAGACACAGGCGTGGACGGTGTAGCCAGAAGCGAGTAGTTCCCCATCGCGTTCTATCTTGCAGCGAATTTTTATTTTCACGCCAGATGCTTCTTCCATCCATGCGGTGATCGTAAGGAGATCGTCGTATTTGGCGGGTCGCTTATAGTCGACGTGGGCTTCGATAACAGGCAACATGGCTCCGTCGTTTTCCATCTCCTGATAGGTGGTTCCCGTGATTCGCATCAGTTCATTTCTGCAGCGTTCAAACAGGGTAAGGTAGTTGGCGTAATAGACAACGCCCATCATGTCCGTATCCGCATACGGAACCCGGTACTCGATGGAAGCAGATTTGGCAGGAATTTTGGATTTCATGATAAAGGAGGTCTTGGGTGAAGAACTTCTAGGGAGAGTAGCAGAAAACGGCTTTTCGGGGAATGCAAATTTAAAATTCAGTTTTAATCGTTTTCTGATTCTGTACGGATACGAACCGTTCTCCAAATGCCTGCTCCACCTACCGATGCGTGTGTACGAACCGTGAGAAGGTTACGGCCGCCGTATTTCAAGCACTTCGGTGGGATCGTCACTGTGAAAGGTTCGTTCCAGAGCTTCCCAATATCCTTGTTCTCAGATTTCACGCTGTGTTCACCGACTGCTTCGCCGTTGACATACACCCAGGCTTGTTCGTCAACCCCCTCGAAGTCGATCAGCACTGGCTTACCGCGCCACTTCTCCTCGACCGTGAACGTATTTTTGTACCAGCCATATCCATAATAATCGCGGCCGACCCAGGTATGTGCCCATTGTGAGGGAACGCTGATCTCTTTCCATTCGTCGCCGGACTCGACCTTTTGCCACCCCGCGGCAAGTCCTCGGTTGTCTGGATCTAGACGGAACGTCCAGAGACCCAATTCTGCTACCGCATTCGTCGGCGCATGAGTAGAATCATCAGGCAAAAGTGCAAACAGGTTTCCAATTTGAGATTCCCGGTCAGCGGCTGAGAGATAACAGGCAATATAAGGCTCTTGGTGTGCCTGCCTGAACTCTACCAACGCTCGCATGGCCTCTTGGGCCTTCTTCAGTTGTTCAGGATCATTGGGTGCCGCCCCCGAAGATTTACCAGGCGTCGTGAGGTCTTCGTAAACTAAGAACTCGTAAATACGCGTCGTAAGGCGAGCATGCCATAATGCATCCTGTAAGAATTTGACGCGGGCGGCAAACTCGGGATTGCCCGATTTTCCAGCGGCAGATTGCGCTTCTTCAAGCATCTTGTCTGCGGGAATATAGACCTTCTCGGGATAGGCAAGATACCCTCCTACTGGAGAAATGAGGTTTTCCACTTGCGTCTGCACGGGTTGACCGTTGATGGCGGAATGGGGTCGGTTGCGGGCATAGTCTTCCCAGTAGTCGAAGTAGCGTTCGACAATCTCGGCCGCAGGGCCAAAGGCCGAAAAATACTCGGCGCGAACCGTCGCAATGTCGAGCGTTGGATCCCAGCCCAAGCGCATTTGCACATACAGCATGAGTCCCAATGTTCCCCAGTGTGGTCTCAGCGAGTCAAAATCGAACCCCATGCTACCGTTTTCGTAAACAAATTTCATGAAATTACCAATTTGCCAGGTGCAGCTTTCCGGAACCACATAGTTTCCGTTCATGTGGTTCGGACGGAACATCATTCGCATGCCTGTTTTAGCCCATCCCAGCCACTGTTCGCGGTTCCACTGATCTTCTGCATCGCTCATCGGATACCAGCCGGCATTGGCACCGTAGGGAACAAATTTTGCGAAAACACTGGAAAGATCGTACGTTCGTTGCGGAGCCGGAAAATTCTGATGGTAGAGGAGCAACGAGATAAAAACTTTGTCTTTAAGTTCGGGCCGCTTTTCCAACGACAGCCTTTGTACTTCCTGCCAGAACCGCGCATAACGATCACTGACGACGCGAGGCGTGTAGTAGTGCGCAGCATAGGCGGGAATGGGATCCGGCTGCAGGCCGTCCCAGGCAAGACAATTCGTACATTTACAGAAGGAATCACCAGCAGCATCCGCTTCGCCGAGTTTCAACCCTTTTGAAGGTGCAGTGCAGTCGCCATCCCATTGGTCAGCGAGGAAGTGCTGCAATTCGGGATTCGACACACACATCGTAAAACCGCGCGCACGACCGGCTGTCGGCAGGGGGCCGCGCTGTCCGTCTTCCCTCAGACTGAACCACTCCGGATGTTCGTTTCCGTATTGCTCCCACCAGCTTCCAAACGTATGCCCGGGCCAAATCTCGCTCTCGCTGATCCCCACCCGATGACGGCGCAAATAAACTTCCAGTGCCAGACCGTACTGCTGCGCAGCCTCTTTCGTTGAAAAAGCCAGACGTGTGAACTCTTCGGGGTATCGTTGGTTGTCCTTCTTCTCGCCAAAAACGATTCCTGATGAGCGCTTGATACCGGCATACCGGAATCGACGGCTTACAAAACGCGGTTTGACGGTTTCGTTTATGGAGCTGACAACGATCGTATTCGTCTTCGGCACATAAGTTCCCAGTGCGCCCGGCCAAAGCCACCGGACGCCCAGGAAACGCTCCAGCACTTCCGTGACACCGTACATCGTGCCGCTGAAGTTGTTCCATCGGCTTAACGGGGAGAAACTCTTGGATTCCCGGCCAAGGATGTAGAGATCGTTACCGACAGTCCGGAGGATGAAGGCATCATGAGCCAGTTCATCCACCGTGATGCCCGCTTCCGTTGCGGCGCGCGTGCTCCCGATCAACACTCGGCTCGCATAACCTTCAGGCACCTGGGATTCCGCGACAACATCAAGCCGTTTACCGGTTGCCATTTCTACGTGGCGCACAAACTCTTCGGCTGCGTATACCGCAACTCGCGAGGGGTCATCCGATGTGACCACCACCGTTTTGACTGTACCGTCCTGCACAAGCGTGATGGGCTCCGCACCCCGCCCGATAAAGGGAAGCATGCAGGAAAGCCCGAAAGCCCAAATAACTGATTTCTTAAATTCCATGAGTAGTATTCCTCTAATTATAGCTTCAAAAAACTCAACGACTCGTCCATCATTTCTGCTGAAGATTACGCAAACTTAAACGAATAAAGATCTGCATTCTGAATCACAAAACGAACCCGAACGCTCTGTCCTTCGAGAGCCTGTAAGGATTCTCGACCTTTCCATTGAACCGCCTGCTCAATTGCATCTCCTGTCATGGGCACAGAATCTGCCTCTCCCAAGCCGGCAATCGCCTGTCCGTCAGCGTCCTGGATCTCAACGCATAGGCTGCCTCCCTGTTTTGCCGCATAATTAAGGAACAATTCTTTGCCATCGAACACAAGCGGATGCGTAATGACCGCGCCGCCTGAGTTGCCAGACCGTGCCGACACAAAGCCATCCACTCGGTAAACAAACCGCCGCAACCGCTTTTCTCCATCGGAGTAACCTTCTGTTGCATAGACGAAAAGTTCACGTTCATTGCCAAGGATGGCCCCTTGGGCCATATAGTTGCTGCGGTTCCCATCTCGTTCAAAGGGAGCATCCCGAGGAATTAACGGCCCCTGCCATCGATGGAAACTTGCGCCGCCGTCCCGGCTACTCATGAATACAGGCTCGGTCTGCGAACCATCCGCAAAGAATTCCGTAGGAAAGGCAATTAATAAATGCGGGGCGCGTACATAGGTTTGTACCGCATTGGTATAAAGTTGGCGTATCGCTTCGTCGTGGTACTGAACGAGGACTGGATCTGTCCACTGTATAAAATCGTCCGAAAACGCCACGCGAACGCCACGGATACTATCCATGGCAACGAATTCTGTGTCTCGGCCTTTGGTAAACCGGAACTCTGCTTGGCCACTTATGTCCCTGCAGAAGGCGACGTACCGCTGATGGGCCGCATCCCAGAACCCAAGGTTTTGAGAATCAAATTTGCCTCGGGTGATGACCGGTTTGTCACTTAGTAGTGTCCAGTTCAACCCGTCCGGCGATTGAAACGGATACAGACCATAATCCCAACGACGGTCTGCAATCTGATGGTAGCCCCGGCAGCCCCGGATCAGTGCTTTGTAGCGTGCGTTTGCGGCCACTCCCGGCCGTGAGTCAATGAACGGAACAAAATCCCCGCGCCAGCGGAGATCGGTTCCCAAGGCGCCATGCCATTTCGGTGTGGCAGGGAACTTTCCAAGGTCGCCGCCTAAAACGATGTTGTTTGCGGCGGAACCTTCAAATTCGAAAAGTTCCAGATCCGGTTTCTCCCACGAGATGCCGTCTTTGCTTTCCGCATAGCACATGGGCTCGCCGAGTGCCTGTTCACCGCTTCCATGATGGAATCCTCTGTAGTACATCCTGAACAGATCCGCGTCTTTCATGACAGCGAAATACGCCCAGGAGGACTCCCACGGACGGTCGGTGGCGATTGCAACCTCTCGAGGTTCTGGCTGGTGAAGATGAAACGCCGTGTCTCCTTCAAAACGAGAAACGAGAAATTCATCCACAAACAATTCAAGACGCGATCCAATGACAATGGGTTGCATGTTTATCTCCTATAAGCCCTGCGGCTCTTTGGGTGCCCCGTGAAAAATCGTACCCTGACTTCCGAAAGTCCAGAGTTGTGCGCCCTCTTCTAATCCCATGATCCCCCGCAACTCGGCCTTCGTGCCAAGTGGGATCGGTTGCCAGATGGAGCCATCAAAAAAGACGAGTTGTCCATCTGCGTCGAGAATCCATATCTTATCCAAGCCACGGGAATAAATCGCCCGTATTGCCGAGTTCGGCTGTACGGGAAATGGGTATAGGGTCGACGGGTCACGCTTTGCGTCCCAGATCCCGAGCGAGATATCGCCATACCCCCCGAAGAGAATTGATTCTTCGCTGAGAAAATGCATGTGCCTAGGATTGGAAACCAGGATCCCGCCCGGCGGCACTTGGAGTAGCCAGCCCGGTTCACTTCCCGCTGGGGAAAATGAGAACAGTTTCCCCAGACGGCGCACACCGAACGCGGGCGTATCGACCGTAGCCCATACATGGCGGATGTCCGTTCCGGCGATATCACAAATTAAACGGCTCTTAAAATATCCTCCGTGTGTTTTCTCAATGCGGACATGGCCATCCTTATCCCAGGAGAGCTGGTAGATCACATTGCCTCGGCCTCCAGTGAGTACGATGCCTGAGATACGGTCTATCCAGATCTGCCGGAGTTCTCCAGTCTCATCACAAACATTGACAGAGTGCCATGCCGTGCCGTCGTACCGGGCATAGCTGTTGCTGTCTCCGACAACATGAGGATGCCCGTGAGCATCGAGCGCAACATCTCCGATCCGTTTGGCTTTCCAAAAGCCGCTTTCCAAATATTCCTTCCACTGTGGAAAATCGGCCCAGCTCGTTCCGTCGAACAAGAGCAAGGTGTTACCCGTCCCTCCCACGACGATCCGGTTGGAGCTGATGCCATCGGCGCACGTTAAGGTTGCGCGAGTCCCGCTCTCTTGCTGAACCCAATGATAGCCGTCCGGCGATGTTCTGGCAAAACAAGAGGGAGACAGACCGACAAGTGCAATAAACACTCCTAAATAGCCGAGATTCCGCATCATAATGCCGCCGCCGATAAACGGATGTAGAAAATTTCGTTTCAGTTTCTCCCCCTGCTTTCAATGTTCGGTTTGATCCGATTTTTTATCGCACAATAACCAGTGTTCCGACAGGCTGTTGCCCCATGAAAACCAGCCCTCGATCTGTGCCCACTGCACCTCCGGAAAGCCAGAGGCGAGTTTCCGATACCGCCATCAACGAGAGACTCATGTCGGTGTCCAAATCAATCGTATGCCAAGTCGTGCCATCGTAATAGGCCAAACTTCCGCCCGCTCCGCTAACCCAGATGGCATTTTTGCTGTGCGCATAAATTGACCTAACGTAAAAATCGGGTTGTGTAGAAAACGGCTGGATGGTGTTGGGCAGATTTGAATCCCAGAACCCCACATAGTTACCGTCTCCTGTTGTTATCTCGTTTCCCCCAAACACGGCAAAAGTATCGCTGAGAACATGAAGGGCGCGATTTCCAGCAAGAATATTTGCTTTCGCTATCTGAGCCGTCCAGTTCGTTCCGCCGTCGAATGAACGCCGCATGCCATACGCCGTGCCGCTGATCGTTGTCCAGATGTTGTGCAACCCCGTACCGGCAATCCCCATAAGATCGCCGCCGGAGTAACCGGTCGTGAAAACACCCTCGTATGCATATCCCCCCGTGCCGTCGGGCGTGATACAGACGATTCCATCTGTAGCTTTCTTTCCCGTTAGAACCCGATCTGTTGTCGGATCGATCCAGATAGACCGAAGAAAAGGTGAATCTGGAATGGTGACGGCGTGCCATCCGGATGCGTCATGATAAGCGTATGCGCCCGATTCTCCCACCACGTGCAAGTTCCCGTGTGAGTCGAATACGGCACCCCATACAGACGACCCAGACCAACTTATTGCGGAAAACGTCGACCATCCCGGATAATCGTCCCAGATTGCCCCGTCGAACAGCAGCAGCGTGTTACCTGTGCCCCCTACGGCGACATGCTTGTCGTCACGGGCCGCCAGTGCATAAAAATTCTGGTTTGCGATACCGGTGTTCAACCGCGTCCAGACGACCCCGTCCGTCGAAGATTGCGCCCATGCCGAGCTTCCGCCAATCCCAAAAAATTGTACCGTAATGATCGTCATCAACACACGTGTCAACCGATGAATACTCATCGGAATTGGGAAAAAAACTGATCTTATATGCATATTTCCTCCTTTTGATTCTTTGTTGTTTTTCGTCATTTTTCTCAGCATGACTCCCGCACCACCAGTCGACAAGGAAGCCTCACGATGTCTGGAATTGTGTTTTCTTTTTTTTGAACCAGATCTAAAAGCAATTCTGCCGCCTTTCGTCCGCATTCTGAAGCGGGCTGCGCCACCGTTGTCAGTCGCGGCGTGAAATACTGTGCTAAAGGAGAGTCATCAAATCCCGTAATAGCGATATCCTCCGGAACACGCAAGCCAATCTCGGTACAGACCTTTATCGCCCCTAAGGCAATTTGGTCGTTGGAACACAAAACCGCCTGCGGGCGCATCATGCCAGAAAGCAGGCGAAGCATGCCGCTTTTCCCAGGCGCATAACCATCAAAATCGGCATCCATGGGTTCGTGAAGCACCTGCACCGCATCGGTGTCCAATCCAGCATCCGTGACGGCCTGACGGAACCCCCGAAGCCGTTCCGAAATCCCCCGATCGAAGCTTCCATCAGGCTGGTCGCCAGCCACGCTCAGGAAGGCTATCCGCCTGTAGCCTGTAGCCAAGGCATGGTTCGTGACGTCACGCATTCCTTGGAAATAATCCGAGGCCACAAGCGGAATTCCATCGACAACGATGTGACCCAGACTGACGACTGGAATTCCGATTCGGCGCAAACGCGCCATTTCGTGGGTATACGCAGGAGCTGCTCCAGCCGACATTAACAGTACGCCTTCAACTTGCGCATTGATCAGGCATTCCACGGCACGCTCAATGCCTTGTTCCGACCAGAGCAGTTCGCTGCTCAACAGACCATAACCTTGCGCATAGATCGTCTCGGCAGCAGCACGCAGACGGAGGACGTTGGTGTAGAGAACGCTGGCTGAAGAGATCAGCCCGATCACGCCGCTCTTCCCACCGCGCATGAGTTGTGCGCTGCGATTGGGGAGATACCCCAGCTCCTCGGCAAATGCCTGAATGCGCACACGTGTCGTCTCGGAAACCCCTGGTGTCCCGTTAAGAGCAGCAGAGACAAGCGCCCTTGATACAGAAAGCCGATTTGCAATGTCTTTTTGTGTAATCATAAAACCAGATCTCTTTAGACGGCAACAAATTATCACGTGCTAAATAATTTGTCAAGAAGAGGTTTCAGCGGAGTGGGCATCAAAATAGTCTGACGCCCACAGTCGCCATAAACGGAAGGGTAAACCCGACAATCCTGTCGGGGGCAGTGCTAAATAGCCTCCTAATGTGGAGTAGCAGTGTGTGCGTTTGGCCACAGGCAATCGCTTTTATGTAATCTAGACGGGTATGTGGGTTGCTACACAGATGAGAAAATCTTGCCTGCGCACCAGAGTATCCGTATGGGTTGAACTGTATGCATCTTGTTGAGAACCACTAGCTTGCACGAAAAACAGGTTTGTTTGCGATTGCTATTCTGACGGAGACTTCGTATAATTGGCTGTTTATCCACAAGCACTGTGGGCTGAGCTCGTTTAAGCGTACACGGCATCGTTCGGAATGAGAGGACTTTTTCCATGTTATTCCTTGATGCGCTGGTGAGTGTTTTTAGACAGAACGAAGGATTTGTAAGCCTGTTTGAGGCCACGAAATGAACAACCAATTGAGATTAATGAAAGAAGCAAAAAAGTTGCGCGAAGCATTTCGTGGGAATCGTGGGGTTGGCTGGAACCTCCTCGTCTTGATGCTTCCCCTTTTTATTGCGGGCTTTTTCAGCGGATGTAGGACAACTTCCGAATGGCGTGACCAAGCGGATCGTCGGGCAGAGCACAACCTTGATGCCGCCCAGAAGGCGGTACGAGGAAGCGCGGAGGTGGTTGTGGTTGAGACGCCTGCGGATACGCTGCGTCGTCGGTTGCTACTTGATCAAAGGCTGCTGGTCAACGACAAAGCTTCGCTTGGAATTCGCGATCTTGGAACGACCGAGCACTGGGATGGAGATGAACGACTCAAAGCGGATGAGACAGACGGTCGCCTAGGGTTTGATACGACAAAGCCGTTGGTCATCGGGCTGACAGACGCTGTGAAAATTGCGGCGAGGAGTAGCCGGGATTACCAGTCTCAGAAAGATTCTTTGTTTAAGACAGCGCTGGCGCTGGACTTAGAGGATCAAAAATTTCGGACGACCTTCTCGGGTCTGTTGTCGTCTTCAGTTGATAGCAGTGCCTCTGATGGGGACCGTTCTACCGGCTATGACAATCAAATAAAGCTCGGAATGGCGAAGGCTTTTCAGAATGGAACGGAGGTGGCCAGTTCGATCGCGGTTGATTTAGCGGGAATGCTGACGGGAGATAAAGATTCGGCATGGGGGCTTGTCGCCGATGCGAGCATTTCTATTCCACTCTTGCGTGGATCGGGGAAACTCGTGACGATGGAGTCGTTGACGCAAGCGCAGCGCACGCTTGTATACGAGGTTCGAAGTTTTGAACAATACAAGCGAGAGTTTGTGGTCAATGTGGCCAGCGCTTACCTCGGTGTGCTTCTTTCGAAACGAACTCTGCTTAATGAGGAGGAGAACTATAAGCGTGTTATCGTCTCCACGAGACGGTCTCGTCGGCTAGCCGATGCGAGCCGCATGTCGCTTTCGGACTTCGATCAATCGCTCCAGAGCGAACTGAGTGCTCGTAACAGTTGGATGAGTTCACAGCAAGCCTACGAAACGAGTTTGGAGTCTTTTAAGGTTCTCTTGGGGCTTCCTCCCGACGCAGAGGTGGAACTCTCCGATGCGGATCTTACGGCCTTGCAAGACTACGTCGCACGATTTGCTAAATCGGAGTTTGAGGATTATGACTCGGGTGATCCGAGTCAACCCGTCAACTTGAAGGCTCCGGAGTCCGTTGATGAAGGCGAGTTGAAGGGGCGCGTTGAGCAAGCGATCCAGCTCGCATTCGATACTCGGCCCGATTTCAGGACGTATCGTGATAAAGTTGAGGATGCCCAACGGCATGTTGCGATCGCAGAGGACGGCTTGCGTGCTGAGCTGACTTTAGGCGGTTCTGCGTCTGTAGGCGAAAGCGTCAGCCCGGGGTCTGCGGCGAACGGCAACGGAGACTTCAAGGTGTCCGATGCGCGATACGGTGGATTGTTGAAGCTCAATCTGCCTTTTGATCGGACAAGTGAGCGCAATACGTACCGCAACACGCTTTTGCAGCTTGAGGCGGCGGTGCGGGCTTATCAGAATGCGGAGGACGGGCTCAAGCAATCGGTTCGGGGTGTGATCCGCGAACTTCGGGAGAAACGCGAGCGGCTGGCCGTGCAGTTCCGTGCGGTTTCGCTTGCCGAGCGTCGTGTGAGCAATAACGATCTTCTGCTCCAGGCGGGGCGTGCGGAAATGCGCGATGTTCTCGACGCTCAGGCAGCCTTGTTGTCGGCACAGAACGCGCTTTACAGTGTTATTCGTGGCTACCGAGTGAACGAACTGCAGCTGATGAAAGAGCTTGGTGTTTTGGACGTCACGATCGATGGCACGTGGCAAGAGACGGACCTTGATGCCATGGGGCTGTGGGCGAAGTAAATAAACGAATTTGATAGTAAGAATATCCCCTCTTCAAGCGCGATGCGTTGTCGAGCCGGAGCGGGGATAAAAGGATGGAAGGTTTCACAATGACGAAAGCGAGACGAATGGCAATCATCGTATCGGTGCTGGCAGTAGCGGGTATCGCATACGCTCTTTTGTATAGAGGAGGAATTAGTACCGAGGATTCGGGCGTAATTTATAGTCCCGTTCTCGAAGGGCCGCTGGTGATCAACATCAACGAGGCGGGTTCAATCAAACCGCGAGAGCAAATCATCATTAAGAGTGAAGTTGAAGGGCGAGCCACGATCCTTTACTTGGTTCCCGAGGGAACGCGAGTTCAGAAGGGGCAAGTACTCGTAGAACTCGATACTGCCGCACTTGTGGAGCGTAGCGTCGAGATGGATATCGTGGTGCAGAATGCGGATTCCGCCTATATTTCTGCCAAGGAGAATTTCGAAATCGTACAGAATCAGGCGAAGTCTGACACGGAGCTTGCCGAGCTCGCTCTGAGCTTCGCGAAAGAGGATCTTGAAAAATACAGAGAAGGTGAGTACCCCAACAAACTTAACGACAGCATGGGCAGCGTCACCCTAGCGGAGGAGGAGCTTGAGCGAGTCCGTGATAAATATGAATGGTCTAAAAAACTTTATGAAGAGAAGTATCTTTCAGAAACGGAACTCAAAAGCGATGAGCTTTCTTGGAAGCGTGCGGAACTGAGTCTTAAAACGGCGAAAGGTAACCTCGATTTGCTTCAGCGCTATACCTATAAACGTGATATAGCAAAGTTAGAGAGCGACGTTCGACAAAACACGATGGCACTCGACCGAACGCGCAGAAGGGCGAATTCTAACGTGGTTCAAGCAGAAGTCGCGCTTCGTGCGAGGGAGCTAGAGTTCAATCGGAACAAGGAACGGTTTGTCAAACTTGGAGAGCAGATCAGCAAAGCCAGGATTGTAGCCCCGATGGATGGCCTCGTGATCTTCGCTACCAGCGCACAGAACCGGTGGGGCAACCAAGAGCCGCTCGCAGAAGGTCAAGAGGTTCGAGAACGCCAGGAGTTAATCTACCTTCCAACGGCCGACACGTTCATTGCTGAAATCGACATTCACGAGAGCAATCTGAAGAAGGTTTATCCGGGACTTCCCGTTCGCGTTCGTGCGGCTGCAGTGCCGGGCCGCACCTTCTCAGGAACCGTTAGTAAAATCTCACCGCTTCCTGATGCAATGCGGATGTGGGCGAATCCTGACTTGAAGGTCTACAAGACACAGCTCAACATAGAGGGTGGCGGGGATGTGTTGAAATCGGGTATGAATTGTCAAGCAGAAATCATTGTTGAGCAGTACACCAACACACTCTATCTGCCGATTCAGTGTGTGACGCGTGTTGAGAAAATACCTTCGGTTTGGGTGAAGACGCCAACCGGTGATGAACGACGCCCAGTAGAAATTGGTCTCGACAACAACCGATTCGTTCGAATTATCAGTGGACTCACGCTGGGTGACGAAGTTCTGTTGACACCGCCGCTCTCCGGTTCCGTGTCGGGAAATACGACCGATGTCCTTGAAGACGTGCAGATACCCTCGATGGAAGAGTTTCTGAAACGCACGGAGACTGAGCGTATCGCCACGCTGGAACGCGGTTCTACCAACGGCAAGAAGGAGAACGGCGAAAATTCAGCGGCCGAGAAAAAACCAGAGAGGAAGCGTACTCCTGCGGGCGAGGCAACTTCAGAAGCAGCCAGTACCCAGGAGTCGAAAACGAATTGACGAACGCCAGTTTTGAGCCTGTGTGTTGGGGAAGATCATGAATTTAAATGTAAAATACGCCGTTCGCTTTGAGGATCTTTGCAAAGTCTATACGATGGGGGAGCAACAGGTGCATGCCCTGCGTGGCGTGACCGCCTCGTTCGAAACGGGTAGCTTTTGGGCGATAATGGGAGCCAGCGGTTCCGGCAAGAGCACCATGCTCAACCTTCTCGGCTGTCTTGACCGACCCACCTCCGGTGGTTATTATCTCGATGATCGCGATGTGAGCGTGCTTGACGATGGAGAACTGAGTGACATTCGTTTAAAATATATCGGATTTATTTTCCAGAGTTTTAATCTGATTCCTCAACTGACCGTTTCGGAAAACATCGCCTTGCCGCTTTATTATCAAGGCGTTGATGAAACCCGCAGTGCAGAAATGGCGAAAAAATTCGCGGGTATCGTCGGCCTTGATGATCGACTTGGCCATAGACCCTCGGAACTTTCCGGAGGACAGCAGCAGCGGGTGGCGATTGCTCGAGCCCTTGCCACGGATCCCGTGCTCCTGCTCGCCGATGAACCCACGGGGAACCTCGACAGCGCAACGAGTACTGAAATCATGGGCCTTTTGAAGGAAATGAACCGCATCGGAAAGACGATCATTATGGTGACGCATGAACCCGATATCGCGGCGTACGCACAACACAGAATGATTATGAAAGACGGTCGGATCGATCGCATAGAGTGATGCCATGATATTCAATTATTCACGTTTTCGCCGCGATATTAAACTGGGAGTCAAAAATCTCCTTTTGCACAAGCTGCGTTCGTTGCTCACGATGCTCGGCCTCGTTTTCGGCGTTGGAAGTGTGATCGCCATGCTGGCGATCGGAGAAGGTGCAAGCGAAGAGGCGCTTGCTCAGATTCGTAAGCTAGGAAGTCGAAACATTATCATTACGGCCCATCCACCCTCAGAGGAAAGCAGTTCTGGCCAGAGCAATGTCCGCGTGCGCATGTATGGGCTTCTCTACGCTGATGAAGAGCGTATCTCGTCCACCATTCCCACCGTCATTTCTGCTGTGCCCGTCAAGGCGCTACAAAAAGAAGCACGTTTTGGCATGCGTTCGCTCGATTTGCGAATTGTTGGGACGACCGAAAAATGGTTTGAGCTTGTTGAGCGCACCGTTATCGCAGGTCGTGTTATGAATGCTCGAGATGTGGAAAGCGCAGCCTCTGTAGTGGTCTTGACGGAGTATGGGGCCCGACGTCTGCTGGCGACTGAGGCTGTAATAGGGACTGATCTTCGCATCGGCGGAAGTACGTACGAAGTGATCGGGATTGTGAAGAGCGAGAAGTCGAATGATGAATCGATGCAAACTCCGGACCAGCAGACGGATGCGTATATCCCGCTGAGTAGTGCAAGGCTGCATTACGGTGACGTCTTTTCCCAGAATAAACAGGGAAGCAACATTCGAGAGCTTGTTGAGTTGCACCAACTGATTGTGAATGTGGATGCCGAGATGAACGTTGAGACAACAGCGGACGCGATCGAACGAGTCTTATCGATTTTTCATAAGAAAAAAGACTATGCGATCAGTGTCCCACTTGCCTTGCTCCGGCAAGCAGAGGCAACGAAGCGCACGTTTGCCATCGTGCTAGGTTCTATTGCTGGCATTAGCTTACTCGTGGGTGGCATCGGTATCATGAATATCATGCTCGCCACGGTTACCGAACGAACCCGAGAAATCGGCATCCGTCGCGCCATCGGAGCTCGCCGCAACCAGATTGTTTCTCAGTTTTTAATCGAGACCATGGTGCTGTCGATCAGCGGCGGCATCATTGGAATTGCTGTTGGAGTTTTGATCCCTTGGTTGGTAACGGCTTTTGCTCACATGCCGACGATCGTGACGCCGCAGAGCATCGTGCTCTCGCTCGGTATCAGCGTTTCGGTTGGAATTATATTCGGGATTTATCCAGCAATCCGCGCGTCGAAACTTGACCCCATCGTCGCGCTTCGGCACGAGTAGATGTTCTTATTGAGATGTCCTCTTGGGTTGTGCTAGAATAGCACGGACTTAGTTTACTAATGAGGAGGAGATGACGAATGAAGGTTTTCATTACAGGTGGCGCAGGTTTTCTCGGCATCAATCTTATCCGAGCACTGAAGGCTCATGGTGTGAATGAAATCGTGTCGTACGACATTGCTGATTTCGATTACCCTGAAAAGGAATGGGTCACGGTCGTTAAAGAAGATATCCGCCATATCGAACCGCTTCGCGAAGCGATGAAGGGCTGTGACTGTGTGGTGCATTGTGCGGCTGCGCTTCCGCTCTATACGCCTGAAGATATCATGTCAACCGATCTCGATGGCACTCGCAACGTCATGCAAGCCGCCTTGGATTTGGGCGTTGAACGAGCGGTACAGATTTCATCGACGGCTGTCTATGGCATTCCAGATCACCATCCGCTTTTCGAGACAGATCCGCTCGTTGGCGTCGGTCCCTACGGCGAAGCAAAGGTGCAGGCGGAGGGAGTTTGTGTTAGTTTTCGCGAAAAGGGGCTCTGTGTCTCGATTATACGGCCAAAGTCTTTTATCGGGCCCGAACGTCTCGGCGTCTTTGCTCTCTTCTATGATTGGGCTAAGGATGGGCGCAATTTCCCAATGATCGGCCACGGCAATAATCGATACCAATTGCTTGCTGTTGAGGATCTCTGCGAAGCAATCTGGTCATGCCTGACTCTCGACAAAGAAGTTGTGAACGACGTCTTTAATATCGGCGCCAAATCGTTTGCCACGATGAAGGAAGATTATCAAGTGGTTCTCAACAAAGCCGGCTTCGGCAAACGGATCATCGGATTCCCCGCAAAGCCCGTGATTTTCGCCCTCAGGATTCTAGAGAAAATGAAGCTATCTCCACTTTACAAGTGGGTTTACGAGACGGCTTGCGAAGATAGCTTTGTCAGCATCGAAAAAGCAGAACAGAAGCTTGGCTATGCCCCGAAATATTCCAACCAAGATGCCTTGCTCCGAAACTACGACTGGTATTTAGATAATTTGGCGTCTTTTGAAAACAAGTCCGGCGTGTCCCACCGCGTCCCCTGGAAGCAGGGGATACTTGGGCTCATTAAGTTGCTTTTCTAGAGACTAGAATGGGAAAATTACGAATTACGAATTATGAATTACGAATGCCCCTGACTAATGACAAATGACAAATTACTAATGACTTCGACGCTACGGGCGGCAATTGACATTACGCGACCGGGGCAATGGATCAAAAATCTTCTGGTTTTGGCTGGATTTTTCTTTGCATTAGCTGATAAATTTCAGGCGGTAAGCGTCCAGTCGTCGTTTTTGAGAACGATGCTGGCATTTGTGCTTTTTTGTATGGTTTCGGGTGCTGTCTACATCATGAACGATCTTCATGACGCCGAAGCAGATCGCGTGCATCCTGAGAAGCGGAATCGGCCCATTGCAGCGGGGAGGCTTCCCGGCAAGTTTGCCGTGCTTGAGTATTTTGTACTCCTTTTCGTGGCGCTCGGTTTGTCAACACTGCTGGGCTCCCGCTTCGCGATCTGTCTTGCGGGTTATTTTCTGATGCAGACGCTGTATACGTACCTGCTCAAAGATCAGGTGCTTGTTGACGTGTTTGTCATTGCGCTGGGTTTTGTTATTCGCGTGTTAGCAGGAACGCTGGCTGCGGGGGTGCATGCTTCGTCTTGGCTCCTCGGCTGCACGTTCATGGTGGCGCTGTTTCTTATTCTCTGCAAGCGCTATGATGAGAAGATGTCGCTCGGGGATTCGGCAGCGGCGCATCGTAAGGTTCTGGCGAAGTATGATCCTGCTTATTTGACACATCTTATTACCGCAACCTCTGCTTGCACGATTATTTGTTACGCCCTGTATACGCTCGCTCCCGCAACGGTTGCGAAGTTTGGAACGGAACGCTTGGTGGTAACAGTCCCCTTTGTGGCCTTCGGTGTTTTCCGCTACATGTATCTCGTTTTTAGTTGCGGACAGGGTGGCCGTCCAGAGAAGACGTTGACACGCGATGTCCCGACTCTTATCAATATGCTGCTCTATGCTGCTGTGTGTGTGGGCGTGATGTTTACGGCACGGTTTTAATCTGCGCTGTTGTTCGTTTTTTAGACAAAATTACAAGATTGATTCGTAGAGCTTTTGTGCAAGCGAGGATTTTGATCGGATTGAACGATTCTGAAAAAAGAAGGACTATTATGAATGCAAATGATCAGCGGCTGGAGTTGATTAATCCTGCACTGTTGACAGGACTTGGACTTGCGTTGATCATTTGGACCCAAAAGATCGCGAAACTGGTTCTGCATGAGAAACCTGCGTAGGTTTGCGAGTTGTGTTAAGGGGTTTGCGCCGTGCTTGCTCTCCCGTGTAGACAAATGCGCTGCTGTGGCTGGCCTCGGTGAGG
>CAZUAY010000045.1:0-17878 GCA_964618405.1 uncultured Lentisphaerales bacterium | reverse complement strand
CGGACTTTTTTTGGTGAACGCCGTGGGCAACGGGGCCTTTAAAGTTCTGGGAATGGTGCCGACAAGCGGGGCAAACAGTTTTGCCAGCCTTTACGGAAAACACTACCTGACAACTCTTTATATGACTCTGGGAGTTTGCTTGGGTCTCGACATCCTGCTCCGGGGAAAGCCTCAAGGCTCGCTTCGCTGGCGGATTGGCTTAGGCCTCACGGCCGGAATAGGTTCGATCATCGGCATGTCATCTATGCGATTATGCGCCTCGCTTCCGGCAGCCTTCACCTTCCCGGTTGTGGCGCTTACGCTGATCCTAGGCGGTGCGCTTGTCTCTGTGTTCTATTTTGGAGAGCGCACCACGCGCGCCTGGTGGGCGATGATGGCCAGCGGCAGTATTGCCGCTGGTTGCCTAATCGCCGATGCGCTGACCGAAATTCATTAGACAATTTGATGAATAATTGATAGGGTTTACCGTGTTAGCTAGGTTAATTTAATTTAATTCCATCCCATTGCGGAGAAACGTATGACACCATTATTGTACCACGAATCGAGCGAAGTTAATTTATCCGAGTTGAAAAACTTCCTACGCCGTTACCTGCTCGAAAACATCGTACCCTTCTGGGAACGTCATGCTTTCTCACCCCAACGCCCCGGCATCGACACCTGTATGGCCGACGACGGGACGCTACTCTCCACTGACCGTTATCTTTGGTCGCAACTCCGCGCCACGTGGACATTTTCAGCCTTATATAATCGAATTGAACGACGAGCAGAATGGCTGGATCATGCCCGTAACCTCTTTGAATTCACCGCCGCGCACGGTCGGGAACCTACCTCTGGGCGATGGTGCTTCCGTCTCAGCCCCGAAGGTCGCATTCTCACCGGCCCGAACAGCATCTATACCGACGGATTTGCCATTCTCGGCTACACGGAATATTACCGCGCATCGGGTGACTCTCGAGCTTTGGATCTCGCGCTTGAGACCTTTGAACAAATTTTGCCGCGCTTGGCGCGCTGGCACGAGATGGAAACCGCTCCCTACGAGATACCACCCGGAATGAAGGCGCACGGGGTCTCAATGATCTATTCCTACGTCTTCGGCGCTCTGGCGGAGGTGACTCCTGATCCGCGCGTAGCCGAGGCCGCCGCCTTTCACTGCCGCGAGGTCACGGATCACTATCTTCGCCCCGACACCGGTCTGATTATGGAATACATCGGCCTCGACAATACCACGGCTGACACCCCGGCGGGCCGCACAGTCGTTCCTGGTCACGCCATCGAAAGCGCTTGGTTCCAAATCCACCAACTGGAAAAGCAGAACGACCAGGAGAGAATCGACCGTATGGTCCGCGCGATTCGTCGCCACTTCGAAGCCGGATGGGACGAGCAAGAAGGTGGCCTTCTCCTCGGCTTAGACGCTCAAGGGAAAAAACCGATCTACTGGAAACACCACGACACCAAACTCTGGTGGCCCGCAACAGAGGCGATGGTCGCGCTGCTGAAGGCTCACACGCTCTGCGGCGAGCCGTGGTGCCTCGACTACTACCGGCGCATCCACAATTATGCCTTCACACATTATCCCGTGCCCGAACATGGCGAATGGTGTCAACGCCTCGACCGTAAAGGCAAGCCAATGACCGACGTGATCGCCCTGCCCGTGAAAGATCCCTTCCACCTGCCGCGCGCGCTGATTCTCTCCATCAATTTGCTCGAAGCAACAACAGTAAAAACAAGCGTAAACCCATGATCTCACCTTCTCTTAAAATTCTCGTTCTCAGCGATACACATTTCCAAGACGGAGCATCTCCGGCGGAACGTGTCGGTGCGCGTCACTTAGGGCTCGGTCCGCTATTGCTGAGGAAAGCATTGCTACGCCTCCGACATAAGGGCGTTTGCGTTGATCTGGTGATTCTCCCGGGAGACTTGCTCAATGACGGCACCCTGCCGAGCTCGGAAGCAGCGCTTGCCAAATTTGTGGTTGAGCTAAAAAAGGCAAAAATTCCTTACTTGGTTGTACCGGGCAATCATGACTTCGATCAGACCCTGTTTGCAAACGTGTTTTCCTGCCCCGCCGGACTTCATGAGATAGGCGGATATGGGTTTTTGCTTTTTCACGACACCGTTGCGGCTGGCGATGTGACGACCCGGCCCGACAACCAGCTCGCTCTGCCTGAACAGATAGCGCAACAAAGACCTGACCTGCCACTCATCGCAATTCAGCACAATCCCATCTTTCCAGCAGTAGAGTCGACAGCGTATCCTTATATGCCCACCAATACGGAGGCCATCAAGGAGTCTTATCAGAAAGCCGGCGTCGTTCTGTCGATCAGCGGACACTATCATCCCGGCCAACCCCTGCAGCATGACGGTGGCGTGGCCTTCTATACAGCGCCGTCCGCCTGTAACAAACCTTTCAGTTTTGCCCTAGTCAGTCTTGAGGGGCGCGAAGTAAGCGTAGAAGAACTCAGTCTTGAGATACAAGGAGAACATCTCATTGATTGCCACAGCCACACGGAGTTTGCCTACTGTGGCGAGGATGTAATCGCCGAATCCAACATTGTCCTGAACCAAACGATGGGACTTTCGGGGCTCTGCCTGACCGAGCATGCCTTCCACCTCTACTTCGACAGAGAGACCGCGCTTAGCTATCGTTGGCAACATGATCGCGATCTTGTGCAGCGCACGTTGTCGGGGCAGAACCCACGCATGGAGCAATACCGGCTCCTGGCGGCTCGGCTGAAAAGCGCGCGCGTTTATGTCGGGCTGGAGGTCGACCTAGCAGCAGACGGTGAACTACTCTTGGCTACGACAGATCGCGATGGCTGGGATATTCTTGTGGGGGCTGTTCATTCCCTGACGAGCTCCCCCCCGAACACCGATGCAGAGGCCGCTTCGGCATTCATGAAAGATTTGGAACAACTTTTACAGCAGCCCATAGACGTGTTGGCACATCCTTTTCGCTGGTTCCGGCGTGCAAGACGGGAACGCCCCGTTCATCTGTATGAAGACGTCGCCCAACTTCTAGCGAGTTCTGGCGTCGCGGCTGAAATCAACTTCCATACCAACGACCCAGACCCGCGTTTCCTTGAAGCGTGCCTCAATCGTGGGGTCAAACTAGCGTTGGGAACCGACTCACATAACCGCGCCGAAATCGGTGAATTTTACCCTCACCTTGCTTTGCTCAAAAAACTAGGCGTGACCGATCTTGCTCGTCATTGCTTTACGCCGAGTCGTGCCCCTACACCACAAGTAGCAAAGACTGAAAAATGAAAAAACGCGTGTCATTCGATCGACTTTGGGAACTACCAGAAGTAACCTCCATCAATCGTTTGCCAATGCGGGCAACACTACACCCCTACGCAAGCGTTGCGGCGGCCCTAAAAGGAAATTACTTAAAATCTCCCTGGGTGAAATCTTTGAATGGTGAGTGGGCGTTTAAGCTGTATTGCAATCCCGAGGCAGTACCGGAAGAAGCGCTTCAGTCAACCTACGACGATGCGACGTGGAGCCGTATCCAAGTCCCCGGGAACTGGACAATGCAGGGGCACGATAAGCCGCATTATACCAATTCTGCGATGCCCTTTGAAAATAATCCGCCACTGGTGCCGATAGAGAATCCAACCGGTGTCTATCGTCTCTCCTTTACCGTCCCCGCAGGCTGGCTAAAGCGGCGAACCGTGATTCAGTTCGGCGGCTGCGAAAGTTGCTATTTCCTTTATCTGAATGGACAATCCGTCGGGATGTCCAAAGACACGCGGTTACCGTCAGAATTTGATCTAACGCCGTTTTTGAATGAAGGTGAAAATCACTTGGCCGTGATGGTCGTTCGCTGGTCCGACGGCTCCTACGTTGAAGATCAAGACCACTGGTGGATGGCAGGCATTTACCGTGATGTCACGCTCACGAGTACCCCTGTAATCTACATGGAGGACGTCCACGTTCAAGCCGAACTCGACGAATCGTTCCGCGATGGCTTACTCACAGTCCGTACCAAACTGGCCGCCCCTCGTGATCCCAAGCAGACCCATACGGTAGCGGTGCGCTTGTTTGATGCTAACGGAAAACCGCTTTCACTAACACCGTGGACCAGCATTGTTACCTCCTCTTATTACGCAGACAAGTGCATTGCAACCATCACCCAGAAGATTCGAAAACCTAAACTCTGGTCGGCCGAAGCACCAAACCTGTATACCCTCACCGTATCGCTTTTGGACAGCACGGGCAAAGAGCTGGAAGTCACGCGGACCCTGATCGGATTCCGTAATGTCGAGGTTAAGGGCCGCGAGCTGTTGATCAACGGCAAGCCGGTGCTCATGAAAGGTGTCAACCGTCACGATTTCGACCCCGACACTGGAAAAACGGTCTCCCGTGAACGAATGCTCAGCGACATCCTGTTGATGAAGCAGTTCAATTTCAACGCCGTACGCACCGCGCATTATCCTAACAATTCAGAATGGCTGGCGCTGTGCGACCAATATGGGCTCTACGTCATCGACGAAGCCAACATCGAGGCTCATGCGAATTATGCGACGCTCTGCCGCGATCGACGGTGGTCGCAATCGTGGATGGAGCGCGGTAGTCGCATGGTTATCCGCGATAAAAATCATCCGTCTGTGATTGCCTGGTCGCTTGGGAATGAAAGCAGCTACGGCGAGAATCATGATCAATTGGCCGACTGGATACGTGCCTACGACCCGACCCGACCCCTACACTACGAAGGAGCAATACAACGGTATTGGAAGAAGCTCATGACTGACTTCATTGGCCCCGGCAATGAGCGCGGAACTGACATCATCCCTCCGATGTATCCTCCTGTCGAACAACTGATTCATTGGGCACGCAAAAGCAAAGACCAGCAACCCTTCATCATGTGCGAGTATTCACACGCCATGGGTAATAGTTGCGGCGGCTTAAAAGATTACTGGGACGCGATCCACACGTACAAAGGCTTGCAAGGAGGATTCATCTGGGATTGGATCGAACAGGGAATCCGCGCACGACCGAACCCACGCTGGAAAAAGTCCGCCCCGACTACAACTCCTTACGCCATTACCGCACCCCGTGCTGAAGGGGGCTCCTTACAAAACGACGAATTTTGGGCATACGGTGGCGATTTCGGTGATCAACCAAACGATGTTAATTACTGTTGCAACGGCATGGTATGGCCTGACCGCACGCCCAAGCCCCAGATGTTTGAGTTCAAAAAACTGGTCCAGCCTATTAAAATCGTTCCAGTCGATCTAGAAGCAGGAACGCTTGAAGTGTGCAACACAGACTTCTTCACCGATTCGAGCTGGGTGACCGGCCGTTGGCGCATCGAAGTCGACGGCAAGAAGGTTGAACAAGGGACGCTTGCCTGTGAGACCCTTGCACCGCAAGCAGCCCAAACGGTAACGATCCCATGGACAACCCGAACGCTCGCGCACAGACAAGAGGCTTTCCTAACGGTGGAATTTGCCACCTGCAAAAAAATGCCCTGGGCCCCTCGCGGCCACCTCGTCGCCTGCGACCAGTTTCAACTGCCGTGGCCACAAGCCAAAGCCATCATTCAGCGCCGCCCTAAAGGTAAGATCATGGCTGAAGAAGCAAAGAAAGGACTGCTGATTATCCTCTGTCCCGACGCCGCAATGGAGTCAACATTTGATCTTCAGCAAGGACGATTGATCGAGCTGAAACACTGTGGACAGCCCCTGCTGCTGGATGGCCCTTCGTTTAACATCTGGCGAGGACCTTTGGACAATGATGGTGTAAAGGGAATGCCTGATCAGTGGAGTGGGGACTGGAAGGCGCTGGGCCGCTGGATGACGGCTGGATTTCATGACCTGACGATGAAGCTCGGCAACTGCTCATGGGAAAAGAAGGGCAGTAGCGTCGTGGTTCATGTTGAACAACGCTACCTCTGCAAAGGCGCACAACACGGTTTTACGCATACGCACGATACCGTGATCCAAGCCGATGGCGAGGTGGCTGTGTCGAACCACTTCCAGATGGACAAAGCAGTAACCGATCCGCCACGGATCGGGGTTCGCATGACGGTAGCAGGCCGCTGCGAGCAACTCGCTTGGTATGGCCGCGGGCCGTTCGAGAGCTATGTCGATAGAAAAGCAGCCGCACATGTGGGGCTCTATAAGGGCACCGTAGCCGAGCAGTACGTGGCCTACATTATGCCGCAAGAAAATGGTAACAAAGAAGAGGTACGCTGGTTAAGCTTAAGCGAAGCCAACGGCTTCGGCATGAAAATCGAAGCCGCAAAAACCTTCGGCTTCTCTGCCCATCACTTCACACCAGAAGATCTCGAAAAGGCTTACCGCATAGGAGATCTGAAGCAACGCGACGACATCACTTTGCTGATCGATGCCGTACAGCGAGGCGTCGGAACCGGAAGTTGCGGAGTCGACACGCGAGAAATCTACCAGATACGCGGCAGATCGTATCGCCTCGCCTTCACGCTGAGGCCAATGCCGATGCCTAGGTCTTAGGTGTTAGGCCCTCGAAACCAATCATTGGTGTTCTTGATTTCTCAATATCCAACAGCCAACACTCAAATCCAATTTCCAATAAAAACCCTACTACGCACGACGCACGCCTCACGACGCACTCCTTCAAACGACTCTCCTATGAAAGATAAAACCTCAATAAAACTAATCTGGTCATCCTCCACAACACCGCAGGCGCTCCATGCGCCTTTGCGAACGCTAAGCGACGCATTCGCCTTGTCCGAAAATGACATCGGAGCGAATGTGCGTTTTGTACAGAACGATGATCCAAACCGCCTACGGGTCAGCGCCGAAGCCAATGTCTTCACGATCGACTACGGATCAATCTCGGGCGCCCTGCGTGGCGTGGCTCATGCCTTGGCCGATCGGTCAGCAGATGAAACCACTTCTTTTACGATGCTGGGGATCATGCTGGACTGTTCACGCGGTGCCGTGATGTCACTCCCGTACCTGAAGAAATGGTTACGCCAGCTCGCGCTTCTTGGCTACAACACGGTCATGCTCTATACAGAAGACACGTACGAACTCCCAGGTGAACCGTATTTCGGCTATATGCGCGGCGCTTACAGCATGGCCGAGATCAAGGAGTTAGATGCTTATGCGGCCACACTTGGAATGGACATCATCGCCTGCATCCAAACCTTGGGACACATGGAGCAGATTCTCAAATGGGATGCCTTTCGCGATGTTGCGGACACCGAATTTGTGCTACTGGCTGGCGCGAAAGAAACGTATACATTCATCGAGAAAATGATTACCTTCTGGTCTGAAGCTTTGCGTTCACGCCGCATTCATATCGGAATGGATGAGGCCAGCGATATGGGCTGCGGAAAATACATCCGCCGTTTCGGCTACGAACCACAATTCGACATCTTCAATCGGCACTTGGGTTGCGTAAAAGACATTTGTCACAACCACGGCCTGCACCCGATGATCTGGTCTGATATGTACTTTAAAATGGGCAGCCCGACACACACGTATTGCGACCCAAAAACTGTGATTCCAGACTCGGTCAAAGCCGCTATTCCTGAAGGCGTCGATCTTGTCTATTGGGATTACTACACCGAAGACGAGGAGTTTTATGCAGAGTGGATTCGTCGGCACCGAGAATTAAAAGGCGAGCCCATGATGGCCTCTGGCATCATGACGTGGGCTCGCTTCTGGTACGATCACGCAAAGACTGTTCGCGGAGTCACACCTTGCGTTCGCGCCTGCCAAAAGGAAAACGTTAAAGAATTACTGTTCACCATGTGGGGCGACGGCGGAGGATCTTGTGAGTTTGATTCCGCTTGGACAGGCCTCACGTGGGCCGCTGATCTCGCCTTTGGAGGAGACGGTGCACCCGAACAGGTAGCCCCGATGTTTACCGCAGTCTGTAACGGTGACTACGCAACGCAGCTTATCCCTGGCCAGCTCCAAGCTTGGCTGAAAAACCCAGCACTGGAAGTCAAAACCTCAACCATGCTATGGGACGATCCGCTCTTGGGCATCGGTTGGACCGAATACCTCGTTACCGAACCAACCTGCTGGGAAAGAACACTCCAACATCTTGAAACCCTGTACGCAGAGCTCGAATCGCTCGACGGATCCGCTGGCCCAGGCGATATGAATCACGCTCAGAACCTCTGTAGGCTGCTCATCGCGAAGCTGAAGTTCCGAACGGCACTTGTCGCGGCATACGCTCAGCGCGATCAAGCCACTTTGAAACGTCTGGCTCACGAAGGAGTCCCAGAAGTCCTCAGGGCCCTGCAAGCATTCACCGAGAGCTTTAGACGCCAGTGGCTCCGCCGCAACAAAGTCTTTGGTTTGGAAGTGATCCAAATTCGGCTCGCGGCCCAGCGCGTTCGCTTCGAGGAGACGGCGATACGAATCCATGAGCTGCTAGAAGGTGAAATCGAAACCATCGAGGAGCTTGACGTAACCATACAGGCCAGAACAAAAAGCCAGCATGTCGGCTTTTTCGACTGGCTGGCTACCGGAAGCTTGAGAATATAAGGTCATGTCTTCTTAAATAAATCCCACACACGCAGGGATATTTGTCCCATACGTGATTTTGCTTTACTTCAGGCGTTAGCGTCTGGTATACATAAGTGCGTCGGTAACGTAGCATGCTCCCATACAAGCATGTGATTGCCGAGAGGAGAATACAATGCGCGTTTCTATTCTGTTCGACACCGAAGACTACATTACACCGCCCGAAGTCGGTCTGGACGACTTGGTCAAAATGCTGGCTGACACCATGACTCAGGAGAAGGTCACGGGGACTTTCTTTGTCATTGGCGAGAGGATGCGTTGCCTGCGTGACCGCGGTCGCCAAGACGTACTGGCGTCACTCCGCCAGCACGACATCGGCAGCCACGTGAATATGGGCTCGATCCATCCAACGGTTACGGAACGCATGGAGCATGCGGATTGGTCTGATGGCGTCGCGCGGATGCTCGCGGACGAAGTGGGCGGCATCCTCGAGATGGGCGAAATCCTTGGCGCACCGGTCGGTTCATTCGCTCGACATGGTGGTTCGTATAGTCCCCAGCTTGTGACCGCCCTTGGGCGCCTGTCACGACCCTACTGCCACTCGCCCGTTCGGTTACCGAACCACAACATTAACTGGTACTGCAACACACTGAATTTCGCTGACGCCTATCTCGCCTTCCAAGACGATTACTTCACGAAAGAAACATTCTCTGCCAAGGAAAAACAATTTCAAGACATTCTTAGCAACAATAAGAATATGGATTGGATCGGCATCTTTCACTCGCACCCTTGCAAAATCAAGATGACCTTCTTTGGATGCAAAAACTACTACAAAGGCATCTATACGCCGCTGGAGCAGTGTTTGATTCCCGAGGTTCGTCCGGATTTCTCACAGGAAGCGTTGGAAGCGAACTGGGCACTGCATTGCCGCCATCTTCACGAAGATCCCAATGTGGAAGTCCGGTCGATCTCGAACCTCGCCAAAGAATTCGGTGGAAAAGTTGCCACTGCAGAAACCAAAGAAATCGAGGCACTAGCCCGTATGGCAGCCGATAAGAAAGCACCGTTTTGGACGGATCGTTTCAGTGCTGCGGAAATCGTCGATCTTCTCGCAAGAGCCGTCCTCTATCGGAGCCAACACGGGAAACTGCCTCCATCGCTGCCACGCCGCGACGTCCTCGGTCCGAGCCAGATGCCGCTTGCAAATCCTACAGCACGACACCTCATGCCAGACGCAGTCAAGCGCGTGGCGCGTGGCATCGATACAGCCATCAGCTTCTCGGGTATGCTTCCATCGCGGATCCGCTGCGCTGAAGGTACGCTCGGTTCCATGGGAGAAGTCGGTATTAGTACTGCCATGGTCGCACTGGGCGAAGCGCTGGTTGCGAAGAACACGGAAACCGCCATCATTACGCGTCCCGTTGCGCCCTACCTATCCGCAGAGGGCGATGAACTCGCCAGCCGGATTCGCGAGTTCAAGACGTGGAACGTACACCGCCTTGACCTGGACTTGGCTGACATTGTCCGCCACAGCCAATTGCAAACCTGGACACTCAAACCCGCATGGGTCAGCGAACCACCTCCTCTCTCGTAGATCAAACAAAATAAGTCGACTTTTAATTTAACACGACAAAAACATTTTTCTCTTCAACTCAGAAACAAAAAGGATTCATTATTATGAAAATCGCACTACTCGGAGCAGGCAGCTTATTTTTCGAAGGCGTCATTATTGAAATCGCACGGACGCCAGAACTTCACGGCGCAGAGATCGTGCTTTACGATATCGACAAAACGCGTATGGATCTGATCGAACATGTGGGGAGGCGAATCAACGATCACTTCAAGGCTGATTTCAAGATTCACTCCACGCTCGACCGTGCGAAAGCACTCGACGGGGCTGATGCAGCCATCGCCTCCATCGGCGTTCACGGTCCCGCGCAACAATGGCACCGGAAGGACGTTGAGGCCGTTGCCAAGTTCGGCATCATGCAAACCACGGGCGACACCGTCGGCCCTTCTGGCCTTTCACAGGGCTTGCGCATCATCCCGATTTTCGTCGATCTCGCTCGCGATATGGAGCGCTACTGCCCGAACGCCCACTTGCTCAACCATTCCAATCCGATGGGGGCGATTTGTCGCGCGGTGACAAAGGCAACCTCCATTTCCACAATTGGCTATTGCCACAATGTGGCGGGTGGCATGGCTACCTTTGCCAAGACCCTTGGTGTAGACAAGTCCGAACTAGATGTCGTTGTTGCCGGCGTCAACCACATGATCTGGCTGCTGGAAATGCGCCACAAGGGCAAGGACGTTTATCCCGAGTTTAAAAAACGTTTTATGGCTCAGGAGGCAGTCCCGACGCGCTTCTTTACACGCGAACTTCTTGATATAACTGGTCTCTACATGGTTGGCGGCGACCGCCATATTGTCGAGTTCTTCCCCCACGCCCGTCGCCCAACGATTCCGGCTGAAATCCCTTACCAGATGGATTGGCGCGCCGATATGATCAAGAAAAACCTGCTCAGCGACGAACTCACAAAGGGTTCCGCAGAGCTCGCCCAACGCGCCTCTGGAGAAATCCCACTGAGAATCCACGAAGAGCTCAGTCCCGAGGCCATGGGTCTACAGATCAAAGCCCTGCTACGCGGTCCAGACAAGATTCATGTCCTCAACGTACCCAACAACGGCGCGGTCACGAACCTCCCGCCTTGGGCCGTCATCGAGATGAAATCCGTCATCGGCATGCAAGGCGCCAAGCCTGTTGCTGTCGGTGAACTGCCTGCCGTCGCCGCGCGTTGGACTCTGGCGCAAATCTACGCGCATGAATTGATCGTCGATGCCGCCATCGAAGGCAGCCGCGAGAAGGCAATCCAAGCTGTCGCCTCTGATCCGATGATTCGCGACTTCCAAGAAGCACGCGCCGTACTCGACGCCCTGGTCGTGGCACAAGAAGGCCGCCTCGATCGCTTCAAGGCTAGCACAGCCCGTTGAGTGGAGAAGTAGCGAGTTGTGAGTTGCGAGTTGCGAGTTGCGAGTGGGTGATCGTGTCACCAAACTTTGTCGTGAGCTTTGTCGCGAACTTTGTCGAACATCCCTGTAGCCGCGATCGGTGATCGGGGAGAAGTAGCGAGTAGCGAGTTGCGAGCCTGTAGCCGCGATCGGTGATCGCGGACAATCCCGTCATCACCGACGCCCAGCCACGTTGCTTTTAGATGTACTGACAACTATCGCGTTCCGACGGCTCAAACGCTTGTAATCGGTCAGTGACGGGGGGCAAGTATGTGGATCATGGGGTTTGGGTTTTAAACACAGAGAGTTTGAGATACAGAGGGATGGAATAGGAGAGCCAATCAGGAGATTGTCCGCAATTTCTAGACGCCTGTCTCTTGTTTTATTCGATACGCTTATCATCGGCAAGCCATTTGTAAAGTATCGGCAAGACAAGGAGCGTGAGGAGCGTGGAGGTCATCACTCCACCGATGACGACCGTGGCGAGAGGACGTTGCACCTCGGCTCCAACACCCGTAGACAGCGCCATGGGCAGAAAACCGACAGCATCGGTGACGGAGGTCGCGAGCACTGGGATGAGGCGTTGGCAGGCACCGTTAAGCACGGCCTCGCCGATCGGATGGCCATTGGCGATGAAGCCGCGAATCGCGACAATCATGACCTGACCGTCCATGACCATAATACCAGAGAGGGCGATAAAGCCGATGGCAGCACTTACGCTGAAGGGGATATCACAGAGCGCTAACGCGAGGACGCCACCGATCAGGGCAAAGGGAATACCCGTGTAGATCAACAGGACATCACGCAGATTTTTCATGCTGAAAAACAGCATCAAGAAAACAAGGAGTAGCGTCGCGGGAACGACCAACAGTAAGCGGTTCTTGGCGCGTTCCAAATTCTTGAACTGACCGCCCCACTCCATGACGTAGCCATCGGGTATGTCGACGTCTTCTGCAATACGTTGCTGGGCCTCGTTGATGAACGAGGCAATATCGCGCCCTACCACATTGCATTGCACCCGGATCAGGCGTCGCCCCCACTCACGATTAATGGTTGCCATTCCGTCAACGGTTTCGACGGTGGCCAGGTTGCGCAACGGAATGCGCTGCCCAGCCGCGGTCGGGATAATGGTATTGGCGAGCACTGCCGGGTCTCGACGGTGTTCGTCAGGTAAGCGCCCCACCAAGTCAAATTGGCGCTGCCCTTCGAATACCTGTCCTACGGTTCGTCCGCCCACGGCTTCGACAAACTCCAACACGTGGTGCGCGGGAATCCCATTGCGAGCGAGCGCTTGCTGGTCAATACGCACTTGGAGGGTCGGCTGGCCGGTAAGCTGGTCCACCGCAATATCCGAAGCACCAGGAATATCGACTAGGACGCGCTGAATGGCGTCGCTGACCCGTACCAGTTCGTCGAAGTCGTCCCCGTAGAGATTGATGCCCAAGTCGGTGCGGATCCCAGAGATCATCTCGTTGAGACGCATTTCGATAGGCTGGGTCATGACCATGTTGAGCCCAGGCATGTCCGCCAGCTCCTTCTGTATGGCGGCGGCGAGTTCAGCCTGAGTCTCGGCGCGGGTCCATTTCCTTCGAGGATTCAGTGAAATAAAAATATCGGTCAGTTCCGTCCCCATTGGATCGGTGGCGATCTCAGCGGTACCGATTCGACTCCACACATGGCGTACTTCGTCGGGGAATGCCCCTTTGATCAGTTTTTCGATGCGCGTGTTCCAGGAGGTCGACTGGTCGATCGAGACGCCCGCAATGCGGATGACGTTGAGAACCAGAGCACCTTCGCTCAAGCGAGGAATGAATTCACTGCCAAGCCGGGTCGCTTGCCATCCAGTCAGCGCCAGCAGGAGGGTGAGCCCCGTAACCAGAATCGCTTTATTCATCTTCATTACACGGGATAAAGAGGCGAAATAGACACGTTGCAAACCTCGCACGATAAAGTTTTCTGTCGATTTCGGTCGGCGGGCAAGGCAGTAGTAGCTCAAGACCGGTGAGAGCGTCAGGGAAAGCAACAACGCGCCGGCGAGGGCAAAGATGAAAGTCCATGCCATCGGTTTGAACATCTTGCCTTCGATGCCTTCCAGGGTTAGCACGGGAAGGAAGACGATGAGGATGATGGCAATGCCAAAGGCGATGGGACGGGCCACCTGCCGACTGGACTCCGCGATGCTCTGCAAACGTTCCGTCGGGGTGAGTGCACGACCAAGCCGGCGACTGTGTTCGGTGAGATTGCGCAGGTTTGCATCGGTCATCACCACGGAACCGTCAATGATGATGCCGAAATCCATGGCTCCCAAGCTGAGCAGACTTGCGACGATGGCTACTTCGTACATGCCGAGCACCGTGAACAGCATCGCTAGCGGGATGATCAATGCGACGAGCAGGCCCGCGCGTAGATTCCCGAGCAAAACAAACAGTGCGGCGACCACCAGTACGGCCCCCATGAGCAAATTGTGCTTCACCGTGCCGATCACGGAATCGGTTAACTCCGTCCGGTCATAGACGATTTCCAGACTGACGTCGTCGGGTAGGGCAGAACGAACTTGGTCAAGCTGCGTCTTGAGATTTTCCGTGATGACCTGAGCGTTTCCACCCATGAGCATGAAAGCCAATCCGAGCACCGCTTCGCCTTGGCCGTCGGCGGTGACGGCACCGCGACGGATTTCTCGGTCGATTTTGACTGTTTCTGCAATGTCGCGAATGTAAACGGGACTGCCGTCGTGTGAGGCGACCACGATGTTTTCAATCTGATCGATCGTCGCCACGCGACCCATACCATGGACCATTTGCGACATTCCGCCGGCTGTGATCAAACCGCCGCCCACATTGGCGTTGTTTTGTTCGAGAGCATCATAGATGTCAGCAAGGGTTAGGTTGAACTTCAACAAGGCTGTGGGGGAGATTACGACATGGTACTGGCGTACATCACCGCCCCAGGAATTGACTTCCGCGACGCCTGGCACCTTGCGCAACTCGGGCTTGATCACCCAATCATGCAGCGTGCGCAGTTCCTCCAAGCTACGGTTCGGATCGCTCGAGCGCACGATGTAGTGGAATATTTCACCAAGCCCCGTGGCGATGGGGCCCATCTCAGGGCGACTGATCCCTTCTGACAACTCTACCGCGCTGATTCGTTCAGAGACGTATTGGCGAGCATCGGTAATGTTCGTGCTGTCGTCAAAGGTGGCCACGACTTGGGAGAAGCCAAACTTGGATACGGACCGCACATTCACCAGTCCCGGCAAACCACCGATGGACAGTTCGACTGGGAGCGTGATTTGCTGCTCGATCTCTTCGGGATTGAGTGCGGGCGCTACGGTGTTGATTTGTACCTGAACCGGAGTTGTATCAGGAAAGGCATCTACCGGTAGCGATTTCAGCCGCCACAGACCGAGCGCACTTGTGAAACAAAACAGCAGGATGACGAGTGCACGGTTCTTCAGCGAAAAATCAATCAGTTTTGTCAGCATGATAGGCTCCTTGGGGTGCGAATAGTGAAAGCATTAGTCATCCACGCATCCGGCACCGAGGCGGGATTTAAGGAACTCCGACATGGCGATGAAACTGCCCTCGGTGACCACCGAATCCCTAGGGGTGAGCCCAGCGAGAACCGCGATGTTTTCATCACGAGTCTCGCCGAGCTCAATGCGGCGCAAGGAGAACATGTCGGGCTCGTTCTGGACAAAAACAAACGCGCCGCCTTCATGCCGTTGTACCGCCTCGCGCGGCACAACGGCTACAGGCTGCGCCGCAGCGGTTAAGATGCTTGCGTTGCCGAATAAGCCCGCCTTGAGATGCCCAGACGGATCGGTTATCACCGCGCGAGCACGAACCATGCGAGTTTGCACATCAACCGCCGTATCCACCCAGGTAACGGACCCCGTGTAGGGGGTGTCGGGTAGATCAGAAAAGGTGACATCAACGGTCTGCCCGAGACGAACCCCGCTGATGCGGTCCGCGGGGATAGACAAGGTGAGCCAGAGCGTCGAGAGATCGGCGATCGTGAAGAGGCTATGCCCCGCTTCAATCGCTTCGCCAACGACGGCAGCACGCTCGATCAAGGTTCCCGAGAAGGGGGCACGGATCTCGAAATCCGCCGACGCAATTTGTTCCTTTTCAATCTGAATGATTTCAGCTTCGGTCATCCCGAGATTGAGCAATTTTTGCTTTAGATTGTTCAACGCCAGACGGCCGGTACGGTAGGCTGCATCTGCTTCCAAAAATTCACTTTCGGCGGAGATCTTTTGTTCTTTGAGTCGCGCTTCTCGGGTAAAGGCTTGATGAAAGATTTCACTCTCACGGCTGGCGGTGAGGTAGTCGCTTTTGACGGTTGCCACCTCGCTTGAGTGGAGTACAACGAGCGTTTCTCCTGCCTTTACAGAGTCTCCGACATCATGTCGCACCTCACGAACCACGCCCCCCGCCAGTGGGGTCACCTTTGCCATTGCATTCAGATTATACTGAACCTCGCAGAATGTTTGAATGGTTGGGGCAACAACCTGAATTTCGGGATGCTGCGTTCGTATGCCCGCCTTCTCCGCTGAGTCGACAGACGGGAAACGTACTTTCAGGTTGCCGCCCGGCGCGAGCGAGGGCGCGAGATCGGGTTGACAGATCCCACACTCGGTTTCCAGAACATTGTGTTCGTTACAGAACAGGGCAGCGGACTGGGCCTCTTCGCCACTCGTCCCTGCAGGTTCGCGATGAGCGGATTCTCCACCAGGTTTGAGTTCCGGATGGCACAGGAAGCATTCATCCTCATACAGGGCATGTTCTTTACAGAACAAGCGACTCTCGTCCTCTATCTCGGGATGACACAGCCAGCACCGATCTTCGTAGCGGGTGTGCTCTTTGCACCAAAGTCGGGTTTTATCGCGTTTTGATGGATCGCAGATGAAACAGGTTTCGCCTGGGTTGTCGTGCGTATGAGCCGTGCCGCCAAGTACTGTTTCTGAACGCACACTCTTTTTTTCAGTCTTTTTTGTATCGCCCACCCTAGAATCGCAGCCACTTAAAACAAGGGATGCAGCAATCAGAGCATAGGCTAGATAGACGGTGGGACGCGATAAATTCTTGTGTCGTATTTTCATGGTTAGCTTTTTTCTGGCTGGTTATTCGATGTCATACACGAAGGGCGTCTTGTGATAGTAACGGTTCCGCCGCAATCAGGACCAGAATCGCCACTAAATAGCATTGTTTTTTTTATGAAACGCTCCTCTTCCTTTTTCTTGATTCTCTCAGCGGCGCACAAGGTCCGTTTGGTTCATTGGACACTCAAACATATCACGTTGTGATATGTTGAGCAAGCGAATATTTTTATTTCACGCACGTATATTTCAGAACGAACTGAAGTTTTTGTGTTTCAGGCTGTTGAGCTTGTTGAAACAGGGTGGCAAGCGCTTTTGTCCGCGGAAGGCAAAGCATGGCATCGCCCTGCTACTCACCAGGTCGTGACGACGTGGGGATAAGCGCGAATCAAGCCATCTGCCGTGACAAGGCTAACCTGTAGCCGTCTCGCTAGCGCAACGATGAGGCGATCCGCTGGGTCTTTGTGGAATTCCCCAGGCAACCCCGCACTGGCAAGCGCATCTTCCGCCGAAACCGGTTCAATGACAATACTTGGATAAGTCCGAGCCAGGGCAAACCAGGCTTCAATCTGCAACGGCAAAACCAGTTTGCCGAGTGCGCATTTCGTTGCAACCTCCCACACCGAAATAGCAGAGACCACCATACCATCGCCTTTTTCGGCTTGAACAATTGCCTTCCGGGCACGAACAGAAAGTCGTGACGGATCATGCAACCACCACAGCCACGCCTGCGTATCGAGAACGATCATGATTAATTCCCCTTGAGACGCGTCTTGGCCTGACCTTGTGATTTTGCCTGATCGACATTCGTGCCCTCAGCAACGTCGCAGGCCTCCCAAAGATCCGAAAGCGGTGCATCAAAATCAACCGAAACAGATATCGCGAACTCGCGAAGTGGATAGGGATTTGCCTGCGTCGCTTGATCCACCACCGGAACCAGCATCGCGGCAGGTTTACCATATCGGAGAAGCATAACGGGCACACGCGTTACGGAAACCGACTCGACCAACGCAGGCAGAGTATTTCTCGCATCTGAAATATTAAGTGTCTTCATAGCATCTCCTTTCTTGTACAACAAGTCTTGCACAAAACGTCAACGATGTCAAGAAGCACCCAGTGCTGACGCATGATTTTTTTTCGAATCGATTCGCGGGGCGGCTTCTTCCGCAGATAGTGCTGAGTTTAACAAAACCATCTCTCGCCATCGCGCGACGGCCATTGCGGCCATTTTCCAGAAATTGTGGGTCAGGATGCAGCACTCGATTCGGGTGTTGCGGTTTTTAAATCCCTTGCTCCGTAGAGGAGT
>CAZUAY010000044.1:0-17943 GCA_964618405.1 uncultured Lentisphaerales bacterium | reverse complement strand
TGTCGGCGGCGTATGTCTTCGGCTTGCAAACCCATCGCCTATGCGAGTCAACGGATCGGGGATGCGCCCATTACAAACGCTTTCTTGACAATTGTAGCGGAATGAACGTATTATCCCTTATCGATTATAATCGTTGAGGTTTGAATGAGTTTTGCCGTTGATACAAAGAAGTCTGGTTCCAAAAACGTAAGAATTTTCTGCTCCATCTTGGGAGTTGTGGTCGTTTCGATCCTGGGCATCTGGCTGATGGCGCAGCGAGCGGATCGGCAAATGCGTCAGGAGCTTTTGCTGCAGGCTCGGCTGATTAAGCAATCCGTTGCTGTTGACGATTTAAAAATGCTTTCTGGGTTAGCTAGCGATATCGAGACGCCTATCTACAAGCAACTCAAAGAACGGTTTATTGGTTTTCAGCAGACGAATACAAAATGTCGTTTTCTTTACTTGTTAGGCCGTAGGCCGATAAGGGGTCTGGAAAAGGTTGCTCTTGAGACCTTTTTCTTTGTCGATTCTGAGCGTGTTGGCTCAGAAGCGTATTCACCGCCTGGCGCGCTGTACCCTGAGCTGAACGAAGCGGATGCGCAGGTGTTTGATTCGCTCAGCGCTGCGGTTACGGGCCCTTCTGTCGACCGCTGGGGGACATGGGTTTCTGCCTTGGTTCCAATCCTCGATCCGGCATCGGGAGCGCTAATCGCCGTTCTGGGCATGGACGTCGAGGCGAGTGCGTGGAATTTCGATGTGGCGGTTCGGATTGCTTTGCCCGCGAGTTTGCTGCTCGCGTTCGTCATTATTTTGACCACCATCCTGTTGGCAAAACGTCCTGCTCGGCGGGACGAGGCGCTGCAGCCGATTTTGCAGCGTGCTTTGATTCCCGTTGGACTTGTTATTCTACTTTTTATGGGTGGCGGTGTTTATTTGCTGGTGAAGCAACAACGCATCGGCTTGACGCATCGTCTTAACAAAACTCAAGAGGAGGTGAGATCCAGCTTAGCGATCTGGATCGACAAACAGGTTTTGCTCATGAATGCCATGAGCGAAGTGCTCTTGGTTGACGAAGATTTGCAGCAAGCCGTAAAATTACGAAATCAGGATGTTTTGCTAACTAAAGCTTCTCGATTTTTTAAAGTTTTCGCGAAGGAACACGCTCTTTCAGAATTAGTTTTTCTTGATTCTAATGCCGTTTTGCTGGCTTGTGTTCATCCGCTTCACGAGGCTGAAGCACATAACGAAGCGGTATCGATTTGTCAGTTTGAAAAAAGCGGGAAGGCGTCGTCGGGTTTCGAAGTTTCGCCCCACGGGACGCTCATGCTGAAGTCTCTCCAACCCATCTTTTCAGAAGGAATTCTCATTGGTTATATTGGGTTAGCCAAGGAGGTGAAGACGACCCTTGACGCCGACATTGTACTCAAGGGGCACGACTCTGTGGTTGTCCTTCGTAAAGACCTCATTCAACGAGACGCATGGGAAGCGTCCATGCGTGAGCTTGGAAGACCGACGGTCTGGGATAGCCTTTCGAAGTCTGCTGTAATTTATTCGTCGCAACCTGTACTGCCCGTCGAGATCGAGCGGAGTATTGACGCGTATCAAAACCAGTTTCTGAACGCCACGATGATCACGACCTCGGAGGGGCTTTCGTGGGGCGTTATCCCCATTGCTCTCTTCGATGCGGGAGGCTCAGCGATTGGGGATCTGTTTGTGTTGTCGGATATAAGCGCAGTGAAGGCAGAGCAGAGGCGGTTACAGGTGGTCGCGTTGAGCAGTGGGCTCGTCCTCATGACGGCTCTGTTTGGCTTTCTCTATGTGCTTTTTAACCGGACCGATAAGCGTATTCGTAAACAACAGGCGAAGCTTCAGACGAGTGAGCAGCATCTGAGCGCCACCTTGCGTTCGATTGGCGATGGTGTTATCTCAACGGATGCCCACGCGCGTGTGACGGATTTGAACACGGTGGCCGAGCGCCTGACCGGGTGGACAACAGAAGCGGCTGTGGGTCATGCCATTGATGAGGTGTTCCAAATCGTGAATGCCTTGACCCGTGAGGTCGTGGAGAGTCCTGTGGATCAGGCGTTGCGAACAAAGACTATCGTGGAGTTGAGCAATGACACCATTTTGCTGGCGAGGGACGGAACTGAGCACCAGGTTGCAGACAGTTGCGCACCGATTCGAGACCGAGATGATACGATAACTGGAGCGGTTCTCGTTTTCCGAGATGTCAGCGAGGAATACGCACGACGTGCGGCGTTGCGAGCGAGCGAAGCGCGCTATCGGGCCATGTTCGAGGAGAATCCATCAGTTCAGTTGCTGATTGACCTCGATACCGGGGCGGTGATCGACACCAACCCCGCTGCCTGCGCCTACTATGGCTACACGCGAGAACACATGCGCGAGATGAATGTCACCGAAATCAATACCAGCTTGTGTGGTGATACGGCGACTACTTTTGAGCAATACCGAACGGAAAAGAAGCATCAAACACAATGTGTGCACCGCCTAGCGGACGGACAGCTCCGGGATGTTGAAGCGAATCTGTGCTATTTTAAAGCAGATGGTAGAAATTGCCTCTATGCGATTGTTCAGGACATTACAAGACGAAAGCGTGCGCTAGAAGCGCTACAAGCGAGTGAAGCCAGCTTGCGTGCGATTACGGATTCTGCTCAGGATGCGATTTTGATGACGGATCCTCAGGGGCGGCTCACTTTTTGGAATCCCGCTGCCGAAAAGATCGTGGGATACACACGGGACGAGGCCCTCGGCCGCAATGCATTCGAGTTGCTTAT
This sequence comes from uncultured Lentisphaerales bacterium, assembly GCA_964618405.1. Classification (GTDB taxonomy): domain Bacteria; phylum Verrucomicrobiota; class Kiritimatiellia; order RFP12; family UBA3636; genus JBBQIY01. Next base: position 15,169 of record CAZUAY010000044.1, on the reverse strand, counting down.
TTCGGCGAAAGATCGTGACCTGTTTCAGGGCATGTTCAAGCGCTTTTTAGAAACGGGAAAACGCGCCACCAAGAGTGAATTTATTGAGATGACGGCGCTCCGTAAGGATGGCAGTCACGTATTGGTCGAGGTCTCGCTTGCGGGCATTCCCTTAGAGGATGGCTGGCACTCGATATCCCTCGTACGAGATATCACTGAACGCAATCGCGCAAAAGAAGAACTGGTCGAAATCAATAAACAGCTTGTTGAGACGATGACACGCGCGAACGAGCTGGCGAAACAATCGCAGATGGCCAATATCGCTAAATCTGATTTCTTGGCTAACATGAGCCATGAAATTCGAACGCCGATGAATGGCGTTATCGGAATGACAGGCCTGCTTCTTGACACCGATCTATCAGAAGAGCAACGCCGGTATGCAGAGACGGTGAGGATCAGTGGAGAATCGCTTCTCAGCCTCATCAATGATATCCTTGATTTCTCCAAGATTGAGGCTGGAAAAATGAGTTTGGAAGATCTTGACTTTGATCTACAAGAGCTCGTGGAAGATTTAGCGTCGACGCTGGCCTTGCGTGCTCAAGAAAAGGGGCTCGAGCTCTTATACAGCATTCCCACGGAAGTTCCTACATTGTTGCGAGGTGATCCAGGACGCTTACGGCAGATTTTAAACAACTTAGTGAGTAATGCCGTTAAATTTACTCAGGTCGGTGAAGTCGCGATTCGCGTGACCCTAGAGTCAGAAGACGATAACGCAGTGATGCTTCGCTTCTCTGTGCGCGATACGGGCATCGGCATTCCGAGCGAGAAGATAGGACTGCTCTTTGAAAAATTTACTCAAGCTGATACCTCGACCACGCGAAAGTATGGAGGGACGGGTTTAGGGTTGGCGATTAGTAGGCAATTGGCTGAGTTGATGGGCGGCGAGGTGACGGTTGAGAGCAGGGTGGGCAAGGGCTCCGAGTTCTCCTGTACGGTGCGGCTTACGAAGCAAGCAGAAGGAGCGAAAGCGCCAGCATCAGAGTTGGCTGATCTGCGGAATGTACACGTTCTGATCGTCGATGACAATGCCACCAGCCGCGAGATTCTGACCTCCTATCTGTCGTCATGGGGCATGCGCTCTGCCGAGGTCGCAGATGGGCCGGCGGCAATACAAATGCTTCTGCATGCGCTTGACGTAGGTGATCCCTTCCAGTTGGCGGTTCTGGACATGCAGATGCCGGTGATGGACGGAGAAATGCTTGGCAGGGCGATTAAGGCGAACGAACGCCTAGCAAAAACCGGAATGGTGATGCTAACCTCTCTCGGGATGCGAGACAATGCCAATGTCTTTCGAGAAATTGGCTTTGAGGCGTGTTTGACAAAGCCTGTTCGCAATCAAGAATTGAAGCGCAGTTTAGCGCAAGCTTTGATGGACAAAGGCAAGGCAGGAAAGGGTGCAACCGCATTGCCGGTTCCCAAACGTCAGTTGATCAAAGATCTTCAAACGATGTTTGCTGGGAGTAAGGCGCGGATTCTGCTGGCCGAAGATAATATTACCAATCAACAAGTCGCCTTGGGTCTCCTCAAGAAGCTGGGACTGCGTGCGGACGCAGTTGCGAACGGCGCTGAAGTGCTTGAGGCACTGGAGAGTATTCCTTACGACTTGATCCTCATGGACGTTCAAATGCCCGTGATGGATGGACTCGAGGCTACACGACAGATCCGTAACTCTGTGTTTTCGGCTAATAATCCCCTGATCCCCATTGTCGCTATGACGGCACATGCGATGCAGGGAGATGAGGAGCGGTGTCTAGCAGCGGGGATGAACGATTACGTTTCCAAGCCGGTGGCACCGCAGGCGTTGGCTCGCGTTCTCGAGAAATGGCTGAATGAAGAAACGAGTTCCGCTCCGATGCAAAAAGTCGTTGCCACTGAAGTCACTTCTCAGCCGGAACATCCCGTCTGGGATCTAGCGGGACTGATGGAACGCGTAATGGACGATCAAGAATTGGCACTACAGGTTCTGGATGGGTTCCCAGAGGATATCGCTCAGCGCATACAGGCGTTGGAAGCGTTTCTAACTGCTGAAGACGGTGTCGGCGCCGAACGTCAAGCCCACTCCATTAATGGTGCCTCTGGCATCGTCGGTGGAAAGGCCTTGCGCGCGGTGGCGTTGGAAATTGAAAAGGCGGCGAAGGCGAGCCTCCTTGCAGAAGCGAGCGAAAAAATGCCTGAACTGATTAGGCAATTTGAAAAACTAAAAGCGGCTATTGAAGTACAAGTGAAGGATTGGAGAAATTAACCATGCGAATACTTATTGCAGAAGACGATCAGACCTCTCGGACGATGTTGAGCGCTGTGCTGACGAAACATGGGCATGAAGCGGTGGTGACCGTCAACGGCTTGGAGGCATGGGAAGCGTTGCAAAAACCCGATGCACCCCGACTTGCGATTCTCGACTGGATGATGCCTGAGATGGATGGGCTGGAGGTTGTGCTGCGTGTGCGTACGCAACTCAAAGGTCCGCAACCTTATTTGATCATGCTCACGACGAAGGACAACAAGGACGATATCGTTGCTGGGCTCGATGCTGGGGCTGATGACTATTTAGCCAAGCCGTTTCACCCAGCCGAGCTACGAGCTCGCGTGCAGGTTGGAAAGCGATTGGTGGAAACGCAGGACGAGTTAACCACGCAAATCACCTGGCTCCGGAAGGCACTCGATCATATCAAGACCTTGCAGGGCATTTTGCCGATCTGCATGCACTGCAAAAAAATCAGGAATGATTCCGGTTACTGGGAGCAGGTTGAGGCCTATATTACCAACCACTCAGAAGCGCTTTTTAGTCATTGCATCTGCCCCGACTGTCTGCAGCTACACTATGCTGAGTTCGCGCAAGCGCGTGAGGATGCGTTGAAGTAACGTATGATGTCCTTCACGCATAAGCAAAGGCGAGCAGCCCGAGAATGAGGGTAACGGCGAGGGCGAGCAGTGGGGCGGCATGTAGGGAGGCGGGGATTTGGCGGGGCTCCGTGGCAGAGTCTGGACTCTGCCCCATGGTCATGGAGATCATGATGCGGGACATGCCGCAGAAGATGATGAAGAGCAGGAGGAGTACCGTGCCACCGAGGGCGAGTCCTGCTTTTGAGATGAGCGCAAATTCAGTAATAAAAAGAGGCGATGGTGGCGTGCCGCAGATGAGCAGAATGCCAATAACCCACTGAGCGGCAAGCCACGGTCTTTTCGAAAACATGCCGTGGATGGCGTTGACAGAGCGGCTGCGGTAGGTCAACATAATGTTGCCTGCAATAAGGAAGAGCGTCATTTTCAGGACGGAATGGAAGAAGATATGAACGGGAAGATATTCGGAGCCTAAAGCAAAGAGAATGAGGACAAGGCCCATGTGTTCAACACTGGAGTAGGCGAGCATTCGCTTGAAATCATGTTGGCGGACAATGAAGATCGCGGCGGTAGCAAGTGAAAGCAGTCCAAGCGCGTTCATGAGCTCGTTGCAAAAAGGAATCAGCACGGATGGAGCGATGGCGCGGAAACGTGTGATGGCGATGAAGGCACAGTTGACCAGTGAGCTGGAAATGAGCGCGGTCGAAATGGTGGGAGCGGCACTGTAAGCGTCGGGGAGCCAGGTGTGGAACGGGGCTAAGCCCATTTTAGAACCATAGCCAGCGAGGACGAAAACGAACGCGGCTTTAAACCATACGGGATTCATTTGTTCGCTAACTTGCTTGATGGCGTCGAAGTTGAGTCCGGCACCTTCTCCGATCGCAGGCTGACTGGCATGGGCCATCAGCATGGTGCCGAAGAGGGCGAAGCCGATGCCGACGGAGCAGATTAACATGTATTTCCACATGGCTTCGATGGACTCGGCGCTGCGGCGGAAAACGATGAGCGGTGCGCTGAGCAGGGTGGTGGCTTCGATGGCAACCCAGAGAAGGCCAAAGTTGCTTGAGAGGATCACGAGCATCATGGAGCCGAGAAAAGCGCAGGTTAGGCCATGGAAGATGTTTGCAGGAATTATGGCTTGTTCGATCGGGAAGGTCTCATCGCTCAGTTCGGCTGGGAGCCATTTCCACGCGTGGAGCGCGATGACGAGGAAAAGCAGAGAAGTGACGAAGAGTATCGTTGACTGAATGGGATCGTCGAACGACAGTTGTAACAGACTCGTCTTCATATCAAGCTGGTTCCGCAGCACGTAGGCTGTGAGCACGAGCAAGAAGTTTACAACACCGCAAGCGATCAGCAGGCGTCGGGCCATTTTGATGCAGCGTCTGCAAAGCATCGTGGCGGCAGCGAAGGCGAAGGGGAGGAAGATGAGTAGAAGAGGTATCATGAGAAGTTGCGAGTTGCGAGTGGTGAGTGGTGAGAGAAGTCGCTAGTGGTGAGAGAAGTCGCTAGTCGCTAGTCGCTAGTCGCTAGTGGTGAGAGAAGTTGCTAGGGAAAGAGTGAGTAGTGAGTAGTGCGTAGTGCGTAGTTTCCGATGGGGGCACCCCATACCCCGTTTAAGGGTTGGAAAAAGTTTCATGAAGGTTTATGTGTTTCATGGTTGAAAAACGTTGTAGAGTTTCGAATTCAATCGAGATTATCTCCATGATTAGAAGCTAGAGAGCCGAATCGGGTTCGGCGCTTTCAGGTTGGTAGTCGCCGAGTTGATTGAGTTGATCAGCATCGATGTGCGAGAATTCTCGGCTGATGTGGAAAATGGCGATGCCCATGATGAAGACGAGCACGAGGACGTCGAGTAAGATGCCGAGTTCGACGAGAAGTCCGCATTCGAGCATGAGGCCAGCACCGAAGACGGCGATACCATTTTCGAACATCAGGAAGCCGACGACTTGGGTGATGGCTTTTCGGCGGGCGATAATCATGAAGAGACCGGTGAAAATCGTTGCAAGGGCGGTGGGGATGGCGAGCTTGGACATCGTGCCGGTCGACATGTCGAATTGGGTGCAGGCGAGGAAGGAAGCGGCGGTGAGCGCGAAGACAATAGAAACGGAGGCGGAGTAGCCGACGAAAGGTTCGAGTTCGCGCTTCGTGTTTGTCTTGCGCATGGCAGCAATGAGCAGGGAGGGGAGTACGATGAACTTGACGAAGATGTTAACAAAGGAGGCAATATACAAGTGCAGGTGCGTTTCGGTGGAGGCGAAGTTGAGCGAGGTCAACGAGAGGAGGCCGATGAGCAGTCCTTGCACAGCGATGATCTTGATACAATGCAGAAGGCGGCTTGAAGCAGCCATTGCGATATTCGTCAACAGGATGATGGCGAGGATAATTCCGGTTAAATCATTCATTGTCTATGCCTTGAAGAAAGAGAAGAGGAGGATGGCCACGAGCGCGATGGCGAGGGCTCCGGCGAAGATCTGCGGGATTTTGAGGAAGCGGAAACGGGCCATGATCGATTCCGTGATGCCCACGACAACGCTGGTGCCTAAGACGCCGACGAAATAGGTCGCGATGCGCCAGTGCCCCCAGGCGGGTTCGAAGGGGAGCAAGAGCAGCACAAGGAACGAGGCAAGCAGCCAGAGTTTTAAGGCGGCCGCGTAGTCGATGAAAGCGAGGTCGGGGCCGGAATTGTCGAGGATCATGGCTTCGTGAATCATCGTTAGCTCGAGGTGGGTGTCGGGGTCATCGAACGGCACGCGGCAATTTTCGGCGAGGAGGACGACAAAGCAGGCCATCGCCGCAAGCGTCATGGCGGTACCGGTCGTCGTCCAAGCCGAGGTATTGAAGCCATTGAGCGCCCCGCTTAAGCTCGTGCTGCCACTGAGCAGGGCGAGGAATCCGATCACCGCGAAGGTGACAACTTCAGCTAATGCGGAGAACTGAACTTCACGTGAAGCACCCATGCCCTCAAAAGCCGAACCCGTGTCGAGTGCACCGAGCACCATCACCATGCGTCCTGTCGCGAGCAGGTAAAAGAAGACGATGATGTCGCCCTGAAAGGCGAGCGGGGAGGCGGACATGCCGAAGGGGAAAAAGAGCATGGCCGTCAGGAGGGTGGCGAGGGAAAGAGAAGGCGCAAGCTGCAAAACGAGCGTTGAGGTGGTGCTCCGCACCGAACCTTTACGCAGTAGTTTGGCAATATCGTAATAAAGCTGAAGCACGCGAGGACCTTTGCGACCTGCAAAGAACGCTTTCGTTTTATTGATGATGCCCGGAAGCAGTGGGGCGAGTAGGAGGGAAATTAAAAGACAAAGGTACCACATGATATTATTCCTCTATCGGCTGCGATTCGGTGGGTGTGACGGAGGTGGGCAATTCCGGATGGACGCTCATGGCCCAAATAAACATGGCGGCAAGGGCGACGACCATGGCGAGCACGTAGGCATGCAGACTGCCGGATTGAAACTCGTGAAGTTTTTTGGCGCGTTTGGCGAACCCTCCAAAAAGCGGGCCCCAGAGGAAGCGTGTTCCAGCGTCTTCAACGGAAACCTCGATGGCGCTGTGTGAGGGGAAGAGCGACTCCGGTTTTCGAAGCTTTCGGCGAGGATGCAGGATAGAAGCCATGAAATCGGTGATGGGTTGCGTAAAGGCGGTGCCCGTGTAGGCCATGCGAGCCGTAGGGCGTGCGTAGCCGCAGTCCCAGGTTGGGCCGGGAATGTTTTCGCTTCCACGCACCAAAGCCTTGAAGCGGAAAAAGAGCAGGAAAGCGGAGAGCAAGGTGAAGATAAGCGAAGCAGCCAAAAGACCGCGAATCATGTCGGGGAAAAACGAGCTGATCGCGCCGTCGGTCATGGCGTCAAGAGTAAGCGGCCCGAGGAAGGCGACAAGGAGACTCAGGATAAAGAGTCCGATGATGGGGTCTGTCATGGATTTGGGGACTTCAGTTGCGGCTCGTGCGTGTTCGGAGCGCGGTTCGCCAAGGAATACGGAGCCTGTTGCTTTGGCGTACACAGCCACGGCGAGACCACCGGTGAGTGCGAGGGTGGTAATGGTCGAAAAGCTGGCATAGAATAACGCGCCGGAGGCGTGCACGATGCCCTGAAATGCTGCCATGTAGATGAAAAACTCGCCGATGAATCCATTCAGCGGAGGCAGGGCGCTCAAGCCGATGGCGTTGAGTGTGAAAAGAGAGCCTGTTAGCGGCATCCGCTTCATGAGGCCGCCCATCATGTCCATGTTGAGGGAGCCTGTGGCCTTATAGACTGAGCCGGCGCTGAGGAAGAGTCCGCCTTTGAGAAGGGCATGGTTGAGGATGTGGAGCATGGCACCGACGATGGCGAGAATAGTCATTTGATCGAGCTCGTAATGCCGACCCAGCGCAAACAATCCCATCGCGATGGTGATGATGCCCATGTTCTCGATACTGGAAAAGGCGAGAAGACGTTTCAAGTTTTTCTGCGGAAGGGCGAAGAGAATCCCCAGTAACGAACCTGTGATGCCGAGGACGAGGAATGTCCAACCGATGACGTTGAAGGGTAGCTCTCCAAGTGTTTTTATAATACCGAATTTCAGGATTCCAAAGAGACCAAGGTTGATCATGGCGCCCGACATGATGGCAGAGACGGGGGCAGGGGCGGCGGGATGCGCTTCGGGGAGCCAGATGTGCAGTCCGGTGAAGCCGGCTTTCAGGCCGAAGCCAAGCATGGCGAGAATGAAAACCGTTAGCGCGTAGGGTTCAGCGGAGCCGAGCTCGACAAACATGAGGATGAGGAAGACGACACCTGCATGGCAGGCGGCAAGATAGATCCAGACGGCGCGCATGGATTCGCGTGCCCGGTGGTCGAAGGCAACGAGTGCCGCACTGGTGATGCCCATGAGCTCCCAGGCGAAGAGGAAGTGGATGGGATGGTCGAGCACCGTGACTCCGAACATGGATGCCAACATGAGGTTGAAAAAGAACCAGTATTTGCCGGCGTTTTCAGCGCCATGACCTTTTAGATAGCCAGTCGAGTGGATCGCGGCAGTAATACCGAGCACGACGATAGGCAGCATAAAAAAGACCGACAAGGCTATAGCGGGTCTGTCTGGTAGCCCTGCAGCGTCTCCTAGTAAGGTTGCAGGAATCATCAACCCACTGCCGACAACGACAGATAGACAACCGATGCGACTGGCGAGGCTCGGTTTAACGATAAGCGCAACAATTGCGCTGATGCACAAGATAAGAAAAGGGATTACAAGCACAGCAAAACTCCAAAGATCTAATTGGCTCGAACTGAAGCGTTACTAGTGTAGGTCTTAACAGTGAAAATGAAAAGGAAAAAGAGTGAGAACGCACGTTACGCTTATTCTTTGCAAAATTCGTTGACTTAAGACGCTATTTTTTGTAAATTATCCAGTTCATTTCGCAAGCGAAGAACCTCGCGTCACATTTCAGGAAAGACACTATGAAGCAACTCTATCAGCCATCCAAAGTCAAGCGTATCCGCAAAATCGGTTTCCGTGCCCGCATGGCAACCGTCGGTGGGCGCAATGTTATCCGTCGTCGCCGTGCTAAAGGGCGTACGAAACTCGTTCAGGCGTAATGCCGAACGAAGCCTCGGTTGCCGGAGGGACTGGCGATGCAAGCGTAGAAAACACGTTGCACCGCAGCTTTACTTTTCCGCGCAGCCGTCGGCTTTTGGCTCATAAATTTTTTCAAGCACTCTTCAATGAGGGTGGGGAAGTGGTTGGGCGTAGCATTATTGTATGGGTCAGCCATGCGGAATCATGCAAGGGCAGAATGGGCGTGGTTGCCACCAAGCGGACGTTTCATGACGCCGTCGACCGCAATCGCGCCAAGAGGCTGATCCGGGAATCCTTTCGGCTTATTCAGAACGAATTGATTGAAGCACCGTGGGACATGGTTATCCTTGCAAGAGGAAAAATCTTGTCATTAAAACAACCTGAGGTGCAGAAGGAATTGGTTAAGCTTTGTCGCCGGAAGGGGATCGTGAAGGGAAGTACGCCGTGAAGACGCTGGCTATTTTCATCATACGAGCTTACAGAATTATTTTATCGCCTCACCTTGGGGCGGTTTGTCGTTTCTCTCCCACCTGCTCTCATTACAGCATCGAAGCGTTGGAGCGGTATGGATTCGCAAAGGGCTCCTGGTTGACGGTGCGTCGGCTGGTGAGATGCCGCCCATTTGGGCCGTCTGGCTATGACCCTGTGCCTATTGACTGGCCGGGAATTTTTAGAAGGAAATCATGAACAAGCAGGAAAAGATCATCGTTGCGATTCTGGCAATCGTACTACTGGGTTCTATTTATTTCACAAGAGAAGACGCGAAAGCTCGAAACGGATTTCTGCTTCAGCAGCGGGCGGAACAGGAAATCGTGGTCGCTGCACAGCAGGCAGAAGCAGCAAAGGCCGCAGCCCTAGCGCCCCCATCGGCGACCGTGGTTTCACCCGAAGATTCGGATGCGGGTCTTTCCGCTACACCTGCGGCACCGATCGAGACCATTCCCGAAACGCCAGAAGAGATTTACACCCTCAGCAACAGCGTGGCTGTGATTACGCTCACCTCGAAAGGCGGCGGCATCAAGACGGCGATGCTGCTCGACTATAACAAGACGCTGACGTCAGAGGACGGCAAAGTTGAGCTGGACTTTTCCGGCGCGCCATCGTTGGCGCTTGAAGGTATGCCGGATCTCAGTGCAAAGAACGATTTTGCAATTGCTGTCGCCGCCGATGGCAAGTCTGCCGTGATGACTGCCACGACGCCTAACGGGATCCACTTTGAACGCCACGTTTCGTTGACAGAAGGCTACGAAATCGAGGTCGCTGATAAGATCCAGAATAGGGAGGCGACAGCTTACACCGTACCGGAATATAAGATCGCGCTTGGCCCGATGAACCTCGTGTCTGACCAAGGCCCAGATACGGATCTTGCGATTGATGCACAAGTGACGGAAGAGGGTAAGAAGTCAGTCATTGAAATCGCCAAAGGCTCAAAAAAAATAAGTTTCTCCACGCTCTTCGGAGCTTCCGGCGGCGGGTGTAAGGCAACGGTATTACCTCCGACAGCCCCAGCTATAGCCTCGGTTGTGAAAACAGGCGACATCCTTTGGGCTACGGCCCGCGAACGCTTCTTCCTGCAGGTGTTGACGCCATCCATCCCAGCTGCCGGATTGGATATCCGAGCGGAGCGCCAGACATCCGCCCTAGGGGGTGCTTTTGTGCTAAAGTCGATTTCGACGGCGCTTGTGCATCCGGAGGCCACGCTGGAGCCGGGGTCTTCTTTGGATCGAAATTACTCGCTCTTCATCGGCCCGCGAAAGATGTCGGAACTGCGCAAACTCGGCGAAGACTATACGAAGATCATGCGTTTTGGCTTATGGGCGTTCTTCTGTCGTGGATTGTTGGACATTCTGAATTTTCTCTATGGGCTGATTCCGAACTACGGCGTTGCTATTATTTTGATCACCGCGATGGTCCGCTTGATTCTCTATCCCGTGAACAAGAAGAATGCTGACAGCATGCGGAAGATGCAGGAGATACAGCCGCTCATCAAAGAAGCTCAGGCCAAGTATAAGGAAGAACCCAAGAAGCTTCAGGCCGAGACGATGCGCATTTATGGTGAGAACAAGGTGAACCCGCTGTCGAGCTGTCTTCCGATGCTCATTCAGCTCCCTGTGTTCATTGCCCTCTTTACGGTGTTGCGTTCTGCGGTCGAGCTCCGGTTTGCTCCTTTCCTCTGGGTCGCGGATCTTTCGCAGCCAGAAAATCTCTTCCAAGATGTTTTTGGTTTTGGAATCAACATCCTGCCTATAGCGATGGCTGCAACGATGGCCTTGCAATCCTACCTGACACCAACCGCCGGTGATCCTGCGCAGCAGAAGATGATGATGGTGATGATGCCGGTGATGATGCTCGTGATGTTCTATAAGTTCCCAGCGGCCTTGGGCCTCTACTGGACAGTTTCACAATTTTTCGCAATTTTTGCCTTGCTACGCACCCGTGCTAAAAAGAACAAGGGCAATACGTCTTCGTCGACTTCCGTAATCAATCCACCGCGCGAAACACGTCAAATGCGCCGAGAGCGCGCGCGCGATATCTGACCCTAAATTATCTTGAACGGAGTGTGTTGAATGTCATCTGAGAAAAAAAGAGCCAAACTAAAGAAAGACGACCTTCGTACCTTCGGACGACTTCTGTCATTTGCTAAGCCCTACACCAAACGGTTGATCGTGGGCGCCGCCTGCTCCCTCGTAGGAGGCGGCTCGATCATCGCCATGTTCCTGACGGCGCAGAGTCTTTTAGGATTTATTTTTGACAATCGAAGCCTTTTGAACATGGACGAGAATGGTTCCGCCCCAGTAGAGGCGGTATCGGCTTTGGAGGTTTCGCCAGCAATTGAACCAACAGAAGCGGCGCCTGCTCCCGCTGATGCTACCGTCTCCACAGAGGAAGAACCAGTGGCCGATCCCAAGGGACTTTCTTCGAAGTTAGCGCGAAAATTTCTTCCAACAGCCGATCTTGCACGTCTCGAGGCGCAAGGGCTACCAACCCTGCTGGTGATCTGCGGTATTTTCATGCTGGTCATCATCGCCAATTCGCTTGCCTTTTTTGCGAGCATGTATTTGCTGCAATGGGTCGGGCAACGCGTGGTGATGGATTTACGCATCAAGTTGTTTTCGCACATGCAAAAGCTTTCGATTGCCTTTTATAATGCCTCCAGCTCTGGCGACATGATCTCCCGAACCGTGGCGGATACGCAACTTTTACAACATACGGTGACGAGCGTGGTGACAGACGCCGTCCGACAACCGATCGTGTTTGTTGTCGTGCTCACCTACATTCTCGTGATCGAATGGGAGCTTGCCCTTTTTTCGATCGTCCTCTTTCCAACCGTTATTGTTCCCATTATCATTATTGGCCGCCGCTTGCGCCGGATCAGCAGGGAAGGTCAGCAGAGACTTGCCGATTTAACGTCGGTCATGAAGGAATCGCTCGATGGCGTGATGGTGGTCAAGGCGTTCGGACAAGAAGCTCGAGAAGAAGAGCGTTTCGCTCAGCAATGCCGTCGATTCTTCCGTCGAATGGTCAGCGCAACGAAAGCGAAAGCGCTCAACGATCCTATCTCCCATACGATTGGCGGCCTTGGTGGTATCGGAGTCTTGATGTACGCGATGTTTGCGAAGATGCCCATTGAAGAGTGCGTGATTTTTGGCTGTGCGATTTGGGCACTCTATGAACCGATTAAAAAAATCGGCCGCATTAGTATGGAAATCCAGCAGAGCTCCGCAGCGGCGGATCGCGTGTTCGAAATTCTCGATGCTCCCGTGACCGTTGCCAACCTTCCAGGCGCAACGCCGATTAGCGATGAACTCCAATCGCTTGTGTTCAAATCCGTGTCGTTTAATTACGGTGAACGCGCAGTTTTCGACAAGCTCGATCTCGAGATCAAGGCAGGCGAGAGTCTCGCCGTCGTCGGCCCCTCGGGTGGCGGCAAGACCACGATCGTTAGCCTTTTGCTTCGTTTTTTCGACCCGATATCGGGAGGCGTTTTGCGTAATGGCATCGACATTCGCGAGCACACAATTGAATCCCTGAGAGCCACGATCGGATTGGTGATGCAGGACACGTTTCTCTTCAATGCCTCGATTGCCGAAAACATCGCGTACGGATGCCCAGATGCGTTGCAAGAACGAATCGAAGCCGCTGCTCGACTCGCCCACGCCCACGAGTTTATTCTGGAGAAGGAACAAGGCTACGCGACGATCGTCGGTGAGCGGGGAACCTCCTTGTCGGGTGGGCAGAAGCAACGTATTGCGATTGCCCGTGCGCTTTTGAGAAATCCATCCGTTCTGATCCTCGACGAGGCGACGAGTGCGCTGGATACCGAGTCGGAACGCCATGTTCAGGCGGCGATTGATGAATTAATGGGACGCATGACGATCATTGTGATTGCACACCGCCTCTCTACGATTGCAAAATGTGATCATGTCGCTGTTATCGCAAACGGTGGCGTCGCCGAGTATGGCACGCACGCCGAGCTTCTCGCAAAATCAGGTATCTACACACGGTTACACGACATGCAGTTTGGTGGCGGTCGTACATAAAAGCCTTGGGGCAGATTAGCAGGTATTATTTTGGGACAAAATAGGAGTCGAGCGTCATTACGAAAGCGCATCCGACGTGTTTTAAAACATATCCGGCGTGGAGTTTACGCCGTGCTTGAATTCTTAGTCGTGAGTTTCTTCGGGTTTGTGATTCCCCGCCTCTCGCGAAAGACAGAGAAAAGGCTCGCGAACGGTCTCGGCCGGCTTGTGTTTACCTTGGGGCGCTCCTCACGAAAAATCGCCCTCGCAAACTTAGATATTGTGTTCGGCAACACGAAGACGCTCGAAGAAAAACACAATATTATGCGCGCAGCGTGTCGCCATGCGGCGTTAGTGACCTTTGATTACTTCTGGTTTTCCCGCAACACCCATGCGCGCTTGACCCAGTTCTGCCGAGTGGAAAGCGACGAAATTAATCAATGGATTGACGGGAAATTTCCTGGTATTTTTGTGACGGCTCACATCGGTAACTGGGAACTCGCGGGGCAATTTGTCGCCTCCCGTGGTCGACTCCTCTGGAGCGTTTACCGACCCATCGGCACCAAGAATACACTCTCGACGTTGCTCGACTTTCGCAAATTGACGGGTCAAAAAGTAATTCCTCGCGAGGGTGCGATGAAGGGGATGCTCAGGGCACTCCGTTCCAATGGCTTGGTTGCCCTCGTTCTTGACCAGCACACGGAAGTTGTCGAAGGAGGAATCTATGTCGATTTCTTCTCGCTTCCCGCTACGTTCTCTAGTGCGCCCGGTGCGCTTGCGAAACGTCTGAAGGCGCCCATCTGCGTGGCCTGTGCCCGACATGAGTCAACATCGGATCGTTATCTATTGAAGACTTACGATATTATTACTTCAACTGAGGTTGCGCAGATGACACCGGAAGCGATCACGGAGCGAATCGTAAAGGCTATTTCTGCTATGATTCTGGACAATCCCGAGCAGTGGCTTTGGGCCTACCGTCGCTGGAAACGCTACCGAGCCGAGGATGATCCGTCACGTTTTCCGTTTTATGCAAAGCTGGATCCCTCTGCCCCAAGCCCGATTGCATGAACGTGTACGTCCACGTCCCCTTCTGTTTTTCGAAATGCCGCTATTGCGCATTCTACTCGGATATCGGTCGTGATGGACAGATGTTAGCGGACTATCCGCGAGGGATCGCTCGCGAGCTTGAGCTACGCGGCCAACACGGTGCACGACCTCTTACCCTTTATATCGGCGGTGGTACGCCCTCGGTTCTCGGGGCCGACGGTCTCCGAACACTTTTCGCGAATCTGCCGCTTCCTGAGTCAGGCGCAGAGATTAGCGTCGAGGTGAATCCTGGAGATGTCACGCCGGCTTTGGCGTCGGCGATGCGCGAAAGTGGCGTGACGCGTGTGAGCATCGGGGCGCAATCCTTTGATCCCGCTACGCTTGCGTTCCTCGGACGACGACACACAGTCGAGGAAACGCTTGTGGCAGTGTCTACACTCCGCCACGCGGGATTCGATAATCTTTCCTTGGATCTCATCGCCGCCGTGCCTGGGATGCCGCCTGAAGCGTTTCACGAATCACTCGCACGCACGGTAGAACTGCGTCCCACTCATGTTTCTGTTTATTCCCTCTCGATCGAGCCCGGCACGTTTTTCCATCGCGAGGTCGAAGCGGGACGGCTGACGCCTCTGACCGACGATGAATCGCTCGATGCGATTGCGGTGGCAGAGTCGACACTCTGCCACGCGGGATATGGGCGCTACGAGCTATCCAATTATGCGTTGCCGGGTTTTGAATGTCTGCACAATCTCGCGGTGTGGCGAGGAGAAGACTACGTTGGGATTGGTCCGTCCGCTGCATCGCGGGAGGGATTGGAGCGCCGTACGAACACGCCGGATATTGCTGCGTGGCAAAGCGGGCTGGCGGCGATAGAGGTCCTCTCGCCAGAGGACGATGAGCAGGAACGTTTTGTGACGGGGCTTCGGCTTGCTGAGGGGCAGTGTCCAGACCCTGCCACGCCGGTGGGAAAGCGACGGCTTGAGGTCTTTCGTCGGCTTGAGAAACTTGGGATGCTCTGTCAGCTTCGCACGGGAGCTTTCACCCTCACGGCGCGGGGTCGAGAGGTGGCGGATGCGGTTATGGCCGAGCTTTGAGAGTAATCGGTCAGTGACGAGGGGTGCCCCCGTTGGCTGCCCGATTACAGTCGCTAGTCGTTAGTCGTG
>CAZUAY010000043.1:0-17944 GCA_964618405.1 uncultured Lentisphaerales bacterium | reverse complement strand
ACAGTGCTATGCTTCAAAGAAATCGGGGTCGCTTATACCCCGTGAACGGTTACGAAAACCCGTGCTCCGTTCGTTACGACCACTGCTTAGCGAAAATCGAGTTGTGGGCAAGAAGCTGGGCTGCCACTCTGCATAAAACTTTAAGAAGTAGTGAGTCGTGAGTTGCGGGCAAGAAGGGGCTAGCCGCTAGTTTTGCCACGTGCTACCCAAGTCAGTAATAAACGGGGTCTGGGGCAGAGCCCCTGCGGAAACTACGCACTGCGCACTACGCACTTCTCTTACCTACGCGTCCCTTGCGTTAAAGATTTAGCCAGAGATCAGCTTCGGCTAATTTTAAACAAACGGCTCGCTGGGACAGCTTCGCCCCACCCTGCTCCGCAAAGAGAATAAGCGATTATTCGAATCAAAAGAGGGACCATAAACCATCTTCTTCACGACAGCTTCAATCTCGTACTTGTACTCGTATTGAGGGAAACGGGACTCGTACTCGAAACCTCATTAGAAGAAGGAATTGAACTTGCGACAGACACTCACAATTCACAACTCGCAACTCGCTACTTCTCCCCTGTAGCAGGGTGTGTGAGCAAAGTTGAGAAACAGCAAGACGCCCCCCCCCACCCTCGCCCTTTCCGCAAATTGATATGGATACCTTGTCGCAACGATATGACTGTGCTACAATCTGGCACTTCTTCAATACGTCACTATGAACCTAAAACCAACACATGTCGCCATCATCATGGATGGAAATGGCCGCTGGGCAAAAGCCCAGGGGAAACCGCGTCTGCGCGGTCATGAAGCCGGTGCCGAAACTGTCCGTAGAACCATCCGCGCCGCTCGCCGGCACGGTATCCGTTATCTCACCCTTTATGCCTTCAGCGTCGAGAATTGGTCTCGCCCTGCCCTCGAGGTCAAAGCGCTTATGGCCTTGCTGGGGACCTTTTTGGAACGAAACGAAAAAGAATTTCACGACAACAAGATTCGCTTACGAGTATTGGGTAGAAGGTCCGACCTTCCGAAAGCAGTCAACGAATTGCTCATCCGAGTTGAAGCTGCAACGGAAAACTATACAGAGGCAACGCTTGTGCTTGCGCTCAGCTATGGCGGTCGAACGGAAATCGCCAATGCAGCACGGCGTCTAGCGCAAGCCGCTTGTGAAGGCAAAATCGATCCCGCTAAGATCGATGAGGCGGCCGTCGCAGGTGCACTTTATCTTCCCGATCTCCCCGATCCCGATTTCATCATCAGAACCAGTGGCGAGGTTCGGCTGAGCAATTTTCTGCTCTGGCAGAGTGCCTATAGCGAACTGTATTTCACTGACACTTTATGGCCTGACTTTACAGAAGCAGACTTTGATGTGGCGATGGAGGCGTTTGCAAACCGAAACCGACGCTTCGGCGGCGTAAAAAACATCCCGAACGCACTAGAAAGCAAAGCGAAATGCTAAAACACCGATTTATCACGGGAACCTCCTTTGTCGCCGTCGTCCTTTCCGTTCTATTTTTCCTGCCAGCTTGGACGCACTTGCTGATGCTGTTTGCTCTCTTTGCACTCGCGCAGATGGAGTTTAGCGAAATGATCAGTCACAGCGGACATCGATACGACCTGATCCCTACGACGATTTGCGGATTTGCTTTTTTAGTATGTTCAGCAGCAGAATCTCCTGTTTTTTCCAGCGTGTATCCCTTTGTCGCCTCTCTGGGGAAAATGGATCTGTCGAGCGTCATCCTCAGCCTCACGCCTGCCATCCTCCTTATTCGTGGCGTGTTCCGCAAGAAGACGGAGCGTGCTATGGAAACGTTCGCACTCAGCTATGCAGGATTCTGGTATGTCGCGGTGTTGCTGAGCTTCATCGTCCACATCGCCTTCGAGTGGAAGACTTACCCCAATGGAGCCACCAACTACACCGGACGCCTTGCAGTAATCCTGTTTATCGCCATCGTCAAGTTCAGCGACATCGGTGCCTACGCCATTGGCATGAAACTCGGAAAACGCAAGCTCATTCCCGAAATTTCGCCCAAGAAATCCGTCGAAGGTCTTTGGGGTGGTTACCTCTTCGCCATCTTGATTAGCCTCGTCTTCTGGGCTTGCGCCAAACATTATGGGGGCGGAAAGCTCGGCGAGATGAACTATCCCCTCATCCATGCGCTGATACTTCCCATTATTCTCACGACAACTGGCGTTCTCGGCGACTTGGCCGAGTCCCTAATTAAGCGATCGGTAAACGTCAAAGACTCCAGTTGCCGCTTCCCCGGAATGGGAGGCATACTCGATATTCTCGACAGCCTGCTGTTCTCCGCTCCCTTTGCCTACCTCTACATCCTAGCGTTTTTGAAATAGCGAAGACGCAAGAATCATAAGAATAGGGCTCCCGTGCTGACGGCCCCTTACCGAAATTTGAAGATGACGAAAAACGAAAACTCAAGACTCTCAACCGCGAGAGACCAAACCTCTAGGGAAGAAGTCGCGAATGCGGTCACGCACGGTATCGGCGCCATTTTGTCCCTCGCCTGCCTGAGCGTGGCCGTAACATTTGCAGCCATCCGGAATGACGTCTGGAGCATCGTCAGCGTCAGCATCTATGGCATGAGCATGTTTATCTTATACCTGTGCTCGACCCTCTATCACGCCATCCGAACGCCGCGAGTAAAAGAGATCCTCAACATCTTCGACCACTCGGCTATCTACCTGCTCATCGCCGGCAGTTATACTCCCTTCTGCCTCGGAGGAATCCGTCCATACAGTCCTGGATGGGCTTGGAGCATCTTTGGCGTCGTTTGGGCTATTGCCATTTTCGGCATTGCCTTCCAGTGTCTTTTCGTGAACAGGTATCCGATTTTCTCCACTGCCACCTATTTATTCATGGGATGGATGGTACTCGTCGCCATCTATCCGCTCTGGATGGCCATGGGGGCGACGGCCGTATTGTGGATCGCCGCTGGCGGCATCATCTACTCGCTTGGCGTTGTATTCTATGCCATGAGAAACGTCAAATACATGCACGCCGTCTGGCATCTATTCGTTCTCGGTGGAACCCTTGTACATTACGGCGTTGTGCTGTATTATGTTGCGCTAGGCTTAGGAAAGCCATAAGCTCTCGCTCATGATCACCATGTCTGAAACACACGCACCCACAACACCTGCCTCGCTTCTCATCATCGCTGGATGGGGGGATTTCCCTCGCCTCGTCGCAGACGGCGCGCACGCCGCAGGCGTGAAGCGGGTTTCTGCCATCGGCTTCAAAGGTTCAACCCTTAGATCCACCTGCCGAGCTGTCGATGATTTTAAAATGATCCCATTCGGGAATCTCGATCTCGTGCGAAAATCCGTTGCAGAGTCTAATTGCAAGAAAGTTGTGTTAGCGGGTCAGATCAACCCCGTCTGTCTGTTCCGCTCGCGTCTGGACAAGAGCATGCTGAGTGAGCTGGCAACGCTAAAAGTGCGCAATGCGCATACGATGTTTCACCTTCTTGTCGACCGAATCGAAGACCTCGGCGTTGAAGTGCTCCCGTCCTCTCTCTTCATGAAGGATCATATCCCCACAGGGGGCGTGCTGACGACGAGAGCCCCAGACGAGCGAGAAAATTCAGATATCGCTTACGGCAACCATATCGCGATGGAAATCTGCAATCTTGACATCGGCCAAACCGTTGTTGTGAAAGACGGAGTCGTCTTGGCCGTGGAAGGCTTCGACGGCACCAATGTCACGATTACGCGTGGCGGCCGCATTGTGCGTCAGGGTGCTGTTGTCGTTAAAGTGGCCAAGAACGGGCACGACATGCGCTTCGACATTCCGGTCATCGGCACCAAAACCGTACGCGTCATGAAGGCTGCTGGAATCTCAACCCTGAGCGTCCAAGCCGGACGCACCGTCATACTCAACCTCCCGCGGGTTATTGAAGCCGCAAACCGCGCCGGCATTGCTCTTGTAGGCGTTAAAACCAACCTGTCCTCCGCCCCTACGCTTTAAAATCTAAACCATGTCACAGCAAAAACCAATTCGTATCCTCATCTGCGCAGGCGAAATCAGCGGCGACATGTATGGCGCTGCGATTATCCGCGAAATGCGAGCCGTGTACGACACTCCCCTTGAGTTCTACGGAATCGGCGGGGATCTGATGAAGGCGGAAGGCGTCGAACTCTTCGCCCATGCGTCGGAGACGGGCGTGATGGGCTTCTGGGAAGTTCTAAAGCGCTATCGTTTCTTCTCGGGGCTCATTCGTCGTATCACTGGACTGCTCGACACCCGCCGTCCTGACTTGCTACTTACGATCGACTACCCCGGCTTTAACCTACGCATCGCCGAGCAAGCGCACAAGCGTGGCATACGAACCGTCCATTTTGTCTGCCCTCAAGTCTGGGTCTGGCACAAGAAACGGATACCAAAAATTGCTCGAATCTTCGACCGTCTTCTTACCCTCTTTCCTTTTGAACCGGAACTCTTCGATGGCACGGGCCTGAATGTCAGCTTCGAAGGGCATCCCCTCGTCGACCAAATCGCTGCAACGCTTGCAGAGCCAACGGCCCCTCTCCCATGGGGCGAAGGTCACCGCATCGCCATTTTTCCCGGCAGCCGTAAAAATGAAATCACGCGACTTCTTCCCGATGAAATGCAGGCAGCTTGCATCCTTGAAAAGCGAATGGGTGCCTGTACGTTCATCATTCCGGTTCCCACCCCCGCCGCACGTGAAAGCGTGCTAGCCATCCTCGCACAAATTAAAGACAAACCAAAACAAGTTGCCGTCGTGGACGGACAATCCCGTCACGTTTTGCATCAAGCGGAAGCGGCCGTCATTAAATCGGGAACCTCTACGCTCGAAGGCTGCATGTTGCTCTGCCCGTTCGTCATCGTCTACCGCGTGAGCGCCATCTCTCATGCAATATTGCGTCGACTCGTCACGGGCGTCTCGCACATCGGTCTTGTCAATATTTTGGCAAAAAAAACAGTCTGTCAAGAACTGCTGCAGGACGATCTTACGCCCGAGGCGCTTGCCAAAGAACTTGAGAAATTAATCTCAAACACCGATTATCGCGCAACCATGCTCGCAGAAATGCGTGCGGTGAACTCAAAAGTTGGGGCTCCTGGCGCCACGGCTCGTATTGCCGCTAAGATCCTTGAAGAACTTCCACATGAGCGCCTAATCACTAAAACCTGAACCCGTCTTTTACCTCTCACCATTTTCGACAACGTTCGCGCACCCAACATGAACCGCCTTCTCCTCTTCTTTATCGTTGCACTGACGACCCATTTTGCCGTATCGGCCGAAAACCCCAGACTCGTATCCGTGGTGCACGGCGAAACATCATTAACCTCGCCGCGTGAACTCACCTTTACCCATAGCCGAGCGCGAAGTGTCCTCAGAGCACTTGATGGCGTCGGAGTGACGGCCAAGCTCTTTTCGGATAAAGACTTAGCGGCGGCGCTCGCTTCGCCTTGTCGGGTCGCGCATCTGGTGTTCGTGGATATCCCTTCGGAGCCGCAACGCGTTCGCATCAAACGTTTCATTGACTCCGGTGGGAAGATCATTGTTCACAGTTCATCTTCAAAAGAACTGGCGACAATGATGGGACTTTCGAAACCAACGATTGTCACAGCGAATCCATCGGTTTGGACCGGTTTCCGTTTTCTGGGTACCCGTCCCCTACACGCCCCAGAGTTTTTAAAAAATCGAGCAACGCAGATTATCGCGACAGTTCCGACATCCAAAAATTCACAAATCGCAGCCCGCTGGATTGATGAGGACGGAAAGGAAGGTCCCGTTGCCGTGCTCAAAACGCCGAGTGGCTTTTGGCTCACTCGCGTGCTCATGAATGATGGAGATGCGGAGAGTCAAGGGCGCTTCCTTGCAGCCTTAAGCGCTGATGGTGTTCCAGAGGTATGGCGCCATGCCGCCAAACGTCTTGATGCAGAGCTGTGGAAACCCCTCGGTGCAGAATCTTTCACCGCTGCGAAAACGAAATTACGTGCAAACGTTCGACCTCAAAAACGGGCAGCTTTAGAAGATCAAATCGCCTCCCTGGCCCACCTCATTGCAGGTAAAGATGCGGATTTCGGGCGCGGCCTTTTTGGTGCTTCAATGACAAAGCTCTGGGGGCTGCGTCATGCGGTAGGACGCGCTTACGCTGCTGCAAGTAAAACCGGAGTCAACATGGACGTCCTCGCCGTTTGGGATCGGAACGGCACTGGCCTCTTTCCTGGCGATTGGGCCAGTACAGCAACTGTTTTAAAAAAGGCGGGGATTACTGACCTCTATTTGATGACAGCTTCACCTGGCTGGGCAAACACGCAGGTTCCAGGCTTAGCCGAATCCTTCATGAGAAAAAAAATGGGCGATCAGCTTTCTAAAGCAGTCAAATCGTGCCATCACTACGGCATTCGCGTTCACGCCTGGATACCTGCCTTAACGCTCGAAAACATGCCGATTGAGACAAAACGCACCTTTATGTCGGAGGGCCGTGGACTCGTCAATGCCAAGAATGCACCCGTTGAGTGGATGGATCCAAGGGATCCTCGCAACGTACGCGAAATCGTACGAATCGCTACCTGGATCGCCGAAAACACAGGAGTCGATGGCATCCATTTTGACTACATGCGGTACCCGACGGAAGAATCTGCAATGGGCAACGAGGATAAGAAGAACTTTGAACGTTGGCTTGGGAATAAAGTTCCATCGTGGCCAACCGATGTGAGAGCGGGCGGAAAATTCAGAACTCAGTACAACACATGGCGGGCCGAACCGATTACTCACGTCGTGAAGCAAGTTTATTCCCAAATTAAGGCACGAAAGCCAAAGACCCTTGTTTCTGTAGCGGTCTACAGCTTCGGTAGTATCAATGGCGTTGGACAGGATTGGCATTCTTGGATCAAGAATGGTCTCGTTGATTATGTGGTGCCGATGAACTACTCGCCGGATGCGCCGGTCTTGAAAAAAATGCTGAGCAGACAAGTCGATGCCTCCGAAAGCAAGAAGATCGTCTGCGGTATCGGCGTGACCTCGTTTGAAGCCCATCTAAACCCGATTGAGGTCATCAATCAGATCAAGGCAACTGCTCCATTTAAGCTTAAAGGCGTTGCGCTTTATTACCTCGACGAGCGATTCAAAAACGAGATTCTCCCTGCCCTAACGTTAGCAAAATAAGGTTTCGCACTTACTCCCATTGATATTCCGTATCGCTACGGACCTTTACATCTGTAATGGCCGAGGAATCGGGTGTAAACTGCTTGAACGAGGACAGACCCCCCAAACCAGGGGCGGTGGAAGTGGCTTTCGGATCGGATGCACCATCCTTACCGTTCCTTGACGATGACGTAGAGGCTGAAAATGGATCGGACAACTTCACTTCCGCATCGCCATTTTGAGGCTTCGGCGTACCAGGAATGTACAGTTGATTGTTGTTGCGCCGTCCGAAGTTTTTAAACATGGCGATGACCAAGAAAAAAAAACCGAGAACGCCGGCGATGATGGTTGTGCTGTCTAAATTACTCAAGTTCATAAAACGCTCCGTACAATACCCAACGGTTTTATTTCTTACCGCTGCTATTCAACTCCAAGTAGGGTAAGATACTATTAACGAGCAAATCATCCAAGGAAAAAAAAGAAACACCGAGACATTTTCGCTTTCTCGCCTCAAGAAGTTGCTGTGCTGCTCCGTAGGCATCCGGGCCAGCAACATCCGCCGTCGTCCCAATACCGGGCAAAACGCGCTCAGCCCTTCCATCACAGGCTGCTATCGCACGATCAATCTGAGAGGCAAAGACCCTACTGTCGGTTTGATACGTCATCGGGCAGACGAAGTCCACTAGGTCAGCCTCAACCCAGCTCGGCCAGTCCTGAGAGAGCGCAGCAGCCGATGGCACGTCAGGAAACACAGCCGCAGAAACCAAAACACCGCTCTTCGACTTGCGGACGGCATCGGAGACACTCGCCACCAGCTCCGTTATCGACTGAGTTTGAAAAACGCGATAAGCCGCGGAATGGGGTCCTATTCCGATGACATCGGAGGGCCATCGCTCCACTTTCTCTCCCAAATACCGCTCAAAGGCTGTGCGGCAACTCGCACAAAAACCTCCGAGATTATCTGGATACCGGATGTAATCAAGGTGAATCCCAGCAACGCCAGAGTTAGCAAGCGTGACCGCTCGTGCGATAATGTGCTTCCTATTCTCGAGGTTCACAGGACACAGCCAAGGCTTTTGACTCCCATCCTCTAGGGTGACAAGGCGTCCCTGAGCGGTAAGTGCGGCCAAATCGCTCGGCGCAATTCCTTCCACCGATAAAACGTAAAGCCAAGCATGGATCGAAACAGATGATTCGCGGGCCTTCTCGCAAACCTTTTTCAGAGAGAGGCCGGACGTTGCATCAAAAGCCGTATCAGACGACACGCCATTTCCCACTTGGACAAACAAGGTGTTGATTCCGAAAGTGCCGAGCTTGACAAGCATCTTGCCCCACGTAGCCTCTGACCGATAGGGCGCCCGAGCATCCCAGACGGCGTGAACTTCCCCTGTGGGAGCGGCTACGGAACCAAGCAGATCGGCTGCAACGAAATCGCGCAGCTCAGAACAGCGTTGGGGGATGTTTTCGATTTTGGTGCGAGTGAGCACCGACTCTTTGATTGCGTTAACAAGTTTTTCTGCAGCTTTCGGTGAGGAGTCTAGCACGTCGGCACTGTCCATCAGGGCTTTGACTGCAAAGCTTTCAGCAAGCCTAGGCTCAAAGCGCAGAAGAACTCTGCGCATAAACTCAGCCGCCGGTCGCGTCGGCAATGGCGGGAGGTGCGAAAACCATCCACCTTTTTCGGAAACAACGCATGCTGGGAGCTTCGTCTCGCCCCCAATCGAATCGCCCCAAAAAGCTACGGTTACTGCACCCGGCCGTTCATAGGGTGGGATAATATTCGTTGTTTCATGCGGAATTCGCTCCGCAAAACCAGCCAACGCCTTCGCTTCTGGGATGATCGACGTCCAGGCAGATGCTGGAGGTGCGCTCCGCCACTCACCAGGAGAAATACTCAAAAGAGAGGCGATCTCCCGAGAGGCGGTGTAGAACACAACAAGCTTAACTCCAGACTTAACCGCCTTTTTGAGTTCGCGCAAGGCGGCACCTTCAAATTCTAGTGGAGTGGTCGGGATCACGACAATTTCGAAGTTGCTCGCGTGGGTGAAGTCAGCAGCGATTTCAGCGTAGGGTATGCCAGCTTTGTCAAAAAGCGCGCGGCAACGAGACAGGGAGGCATCGTCACCTGTGTTGGCAATGGCAACACGGTCACGACGGGCTTGTAGGCCATACAGCATAAACGTTCCGGTCGCCTGAGGGTCAGAGCACCAAATGGAAATCCTGAGAAGGTCGGCATGCGTAAACTCACAAACGGTCCCCGATTCATCGATGAAACGGGAAAGCGGCACCGCCACCCTCCCACGGTGTGATTCCGGGAGCGAAATCCCAGCCGTGTACCAAACCAAACCGCTACGAAGTTGTAGCGTCATGCCTGAAATGAATCCATTCGCCAAAAGCGAAGCGTCGACCACGAGGGATGTTGCCTCGTCCAACACATCGCCTCTAAGGGGAAAATCCCAACTCGCCCGACCCTCGCCATCCTTCAAAACAATAGGAAGCATGAGGCCATCCGCCTCGGATTGATTCGCAAGCGCTCCTGAGAATTTATGGAAGGGTGGAGCAATATCGACGGTCTTAAACTCAGCACAATGACATGAGAGAGCCATGAGGGAAACGAAGAGAGCCGTTACAAATCCGTGGAGAGTATTCATAATTAAAATATCGCGGAAGGGATAGGCTTTTTTGCTTGTCCTTACAGGAGGGAATCAAGCCCGGTGTCGTGAGCCGCCTGGGCGATGATACGTCCATCGATTACCCGTGCGCGAGCTGCATAGCCAAGCATAAGAGCCGTGTCGCAAACATTGTTGATGCTTCGCGGAATGCCACGCGTGTAGGTGTAAATAGCCGCGAGGGCATCGTTGGTAAAAAGCCAGATATCGCCACCGGCCACGGAAATGTGGTGCTGCACGTACTCGATCGTGTCGTGCTCCGAGAGCGGATTGAGCTTCCAATCGAGTTGAATTCTACGGCGAAGTGATTCCTGCGTTTTCATGGCCTCTCGCAGGACTTCCGTTCCAGCGATAATGGTCGTAAAGAGGGGCCCTTCATCGTCGTCCGAAATGTTAATGCGTAGATTGCACAGATAGTGAACGAGATAAAACCCTTCACCTTCCATCATCTGCTGAGCCTCGTCAATGAGCAAAAGTGTATGGTTGAGCTTGGAATTCGGCGCTCGTGAACAACTCTGTAAGGTCATCAGCGCTTCTGCCAAGGTGCTGGCCGTGTCTGGCATGTCAAGCGAACGTAAAATATGCCGAGCCATGGGTAATGCGCCATTGGGAATCGCATCAATTTGAATGACAGGAGTCTTATTTTTGACGGCTCTGCGGCGGAGAAACTCGAAGGTCATCGTCTTTCCAACGCCGTAGGGTCCCGTAATCATTCCCGCAGTTCGCCGCTGATCAAAGAGGTAGAAAAGACGCGCAAGCCCTTCGCGGTATTGAAGGGACATGTACACCATCTTCTCGGTGGCCACTTGTTTAAAAGGCTCTTCTTTGAGATTCCAGTATTTTTCGTACATAATTTATCGAACGGTTCTGCAAATGGGGTTCAGAGGAAAATAGACGCTAAAAATCAATAACAGAAGAGAAGCTTATGGGTTCGCCCTCGTTTTCTGGAAGTTTTATAGGCGGCTCTACAGGTTGAGGCTTTGGCGGAACTATCGGTTTCACTGTTGATAAAGGAGGAAGCGAAGCGTCTGGCTTAGAAGGTATCTGGCTTTTCGCAGTACCTAGATTGTCGTAGTTTACCGAGGGAATAGCAGGAAGCTCGGAATCGTCGATCGGAACAACAGTCTTGCCTGTATTCAGCTTGAACGCGATCGGCGTTACCGAGTTCAGATTGTCGCCTAAGTACTTCGAGACCTTGAAAAAGCTCTCACCTGTATCTTCCGAACGCTGAGCGACGAAAACAACTGGGCAGACGTCTTCCAACCTGTTTTTGAGCATAAACGCAGGTGTGGAGACTGGCCAGAGAAGCGTCAAAAGAGTCGTCACATTAAGCCTCTCGAGGGCATGGATGAAAGAATACACGTGCCCCGGCATACGGTCGATGGGCTGAATCGCAAGCCAAGGAAGTGCAGTATCGAAAACAACACGGCGAATCGAACGAGACGTAATAATCTTTTGTAATTCGATGAATGCGGTCGGTGGCAGCGAGGAATCTTCACACATCTCCAGTCCTGGAATGAATGACGAGTACTCCAGAATGGTCAGATTTCCTGTGCGCACCATGTGCGTGAAAGGTACGCCAACGGACTCCGCAACAATCAGCGCATCCTTAGCCTGCCAATCCGTCAGCAAAAGGCTCCGGTCACCGTCGAGCATCGATTGGCGAAGAAAACAAGACGCGATAACAGACTTCCCAGACCCCTTTCGACCATAGCAAAATACGGTTCGACCGCGATAAATGCCGCCGAATGTCTCATCGAAAAACTCGATCCCTAATTTGGTCTTGTCAATCATCATTGCTTAATATGCACCTCTCTCTTTTTGGAATCTTTTCATATTTGACGATTGCAATCAAGTAAAAAATTGAGTAATATTAAATACGTAGGACATCACATGCATACAGCACACGAAACCAGCCCCCCAGAAAACACTAAAAAGAACATCCGAGGAAGTCGGTTGCGTTGCGCAAACTGCCTGATCTCGGTCAATGTTATTCAAACGCCTGAGCCCTCGGTTTGTCCTTATTGTAAAAGCACATTAGACAAGACGGATACGGTGCTGAAGATTGCCGATGAGCACCCCAAAACCACGATTGAGGATGCGCGAAAGCGTATTGGTAAGCTCTACGAGCGGCCCCCGCTTCTGGAAGTACTCGTCATCGGAGCGGTTGCCGTACTGTTGCTCGCCTCTGCCGTCTTTCTTCAGTTGAGAAACGCCGACAATTACTGGTATCAACCGCTCGTGAGCATTTACTCACTCTTGGCCGGCACGTTCGTCGTTTCGCGCTTTATTTTGGCAGCCTTCTACACCGCCCCTCCAGACGTAGGCTATATGCCTACGGTTACCGTTCTGATACCTTGTATGAACGAGGAAGTCGTGATCCGTCAGACCATTGAGCGGATTTTCGCGGCAGGCTACCCGGAGGACAGACTCGAGGTGGTCTGCGTCAACGATGGCTCCAAGGACAACACACTTCGCGAAATGCTAAAGGCGCAAACGCGCCACCATCGTCTGGTCATCGTCGACTTCGAGAAAAACAGGGGACTCTGCCACGCTTGGGGCGTTGCCATGATGTTAGCCCGAGGCGAATTCGTCGTTTGCGTGGACTCCGACACCTTCATTTTTCCAGGCTCCCTTTACAAGCTCGTCCAAGGTTTTATCGACCCAACCGTCGGCGGCATCTCCGGCCATTGCGATGTAGAAAACGCCAATACCAACATCCTGACCAAGATGCAGGATGTCCGGTATTACTTTTCCTACAAAATCATGAAGGCGGCGGAGAGTATCTTTGGGACGGTGAGTTGTCTTCCCGGCTGCTTCTCTGCCTATCGCCGCGTTTGCGTTTTGGCCGTATTGGAAAGCTGGATGAATGCAACCGTTATGGGAACCCATGGCAACTATGCCGACGACCGGTCTCTAACCAACCGGATCCTAAAAAACTACAAGATCATCTACGACGACAAGGCTCTGGCCACGACCATCGCTCCCGAAGATTGGGCGCAGTACACGCGCCAGCAGTTACGCTGGATGCGTTCCTACTTGCGCGAAATCATCCGCACAGGGAAGTTTATGTGGCGGAAGCATCCTGTGCCAGCCATCTCATGGTATGCCATGATGTGGCTACCGCTTCTTGAACCCTTCGTGATGTTGCAAGCTCTGGTGGTTGGCCCCATCATCGCAGGATCCATTACAGCCGATTACACCATCGGCGTACTCTCGATCACCCTTGTCTGGTCGCTTCATTTCTGGGCAACGACCGGTCGAAAATGGTGGTGGGGCGGAATCACATTCACCTTGACGTACATCGCATTCTATAGCTGGCAGATATACTGGGCTCTGCTCACGCTCCGAGGCAAGAAATGGGGGACCAGAGGATGAACGAGAACAAAAAAACAGACGACACATCATTTTTCAAGATTGACCCCGCAACCGTCCCGGAACCTTCTCTGGAAGATGCAAAATTTTTCGGAGAAAATCCAGAAGTCACCATGAAGACGGTCACGACGAAGCCCACTGCCCCCGACGACCAACCCGATAAGCACAATTCAGATGAGGTGACCTCTGCTTCAAAGCCTCAAAAAGACGAGCCTTGGGAGAGACCCTCTCCGATGGCACACGACCACCATTACAAGTCGTGGATGGCTTTTATTGGTCTCGCCTTAATCGCAATCGCCTTCTACCGACCCGTCAAAGTATTCGTTCACAAATGGATCTACAAGGCACCCGTCTCAACAGAGGAGCGCAAGTCCACAGAGTTCATTGCCCTCGCCTATTATGGGGTCGAAGAATCTCCTGCCCCCGGATCCTCGAGCGTTTCGACAGCCATGTTCAAAGAGCAGATGAAGTTACTCAAATCGGGAGGCTACAATCCCATCACGCTAAAAGACGTGCGCGATTTTTACAAACTCGGCACGCTACTGCCAAACAAGGCGGTCTTGCTCACCTTCGAGCAAGCGAAACGCGGTACGTACAATCAAGTGCGAGATGTCCTGCAGTCGTACAAATGGCCCGCTGTCATGGGTGTGAATACCCTCGCGGTGCGTAGCATGAACCCAGAAACCCTTCTTTGGCACTACCTACGCGAAATGCACGATCTGAGCTTCTGGGAGCTTGCCGCCGAGTCGTATCTCGGATTTACAGAAATCGAGACGGCTCCCAATGATGCAACGGCGACGTTCTTCACCTCGCCGAAGTGGATTGTATCGGAAAACCGGTACGAAATGCCTGCGGAGTTTGAAAAACGGATTCGGGATGATCATGAAGCCGTGATCGATGAATTCATGCGCGAAGTCAAGGACAAGCCCCTCGCCTTCTTCTTTCCTCTCGGAAACTACGGCCAGTATGATGAAAGGGCGCGTGTCATTCGATCCGTCAACCTGAGGCAAGTCGAAAAGAATTACGATCTCGGGTTCAGCATCGGCATGCTGGCACTCAACTCAAACAACAGCGATCCGAGACGATTGAATCGTCTCCTCGTCGACCCTTCGTGGTCGCCCAATGCCTTCATTTCTATGGTGGATTCTTTCTGGCCTCGATCGTGGTCCGAAGAAACAAAAACAGCGATAACTTATACTTCAGGTTCCTGGCTGGCCGATTGGGGCGAAGTTTACTCTCGAGGCAATACACTCATCCTAAACGCGATTCCTTCTCTCGACGAAATTGATGATCTCAAGACGGGGATCAGTTCCGGGACAACAGGTGCCAAGGCGTGGCTAATTGGAAGTGACACGTTTAAAGATGGGCACGTATCCATGCTCTTCAACATGAGGCGGGGACGCTTCGGCATCTACCTTCGCGCCACAAACCAAGGCGAATACATCTTCATCATCATCGATGAGCGCGGTAACATTTCAGCCCGCCAAAAGCTCTCCGATGTCGACGAACTGATCTTGGCCTCCGACGTTATGGACACCGATGTCTCGGTAAGCCATAACATCACCGTCCACCTCCGCGATAGACTCCTCTTTGTGCAACTCGACGGCAAAATCCTCTTCGGCGGAAGAATTATTCTCCGCGGTGAGCCTCGACCAGGCCTGATCGGTGCCAGTATCTGGGACTCCCTAACGGGTGTCGCCGCAACCGAAATCATTTCAACCCGGATCAGGGGCCGTCGCGATGCGGTCGTATCGTGGTCTCAGGAAACGGGACGCACCGGTTCCTATCTCAATAAATGGCTGATCGAAAATGCGTTCCGATTCGCCATCATCTCGCCCCCGTGGATTGAGATCATCTCAACTGGAACGATAGCGGCAAGCGAATGGGATCTCCCAGCCGTCGCGCTCGTCGCAACGTCTAACGGTGCTCGCGTCTTCCCTGCGATTAAAGTACAAGACGTTGAAGCCCTCATGAGGATTGCCGAAACAACGCTCTCAGATAAGGCAAAAGAACTGGGAGTCGACGGCATCTTCATTGATGCGTCCTCCTGCGATGAAACGAAGATGCCCGCCCTTGTCTCTTGGCTAACGCGCATCAACGAATCGCTCCGAGAGGGCGGCATGGGCCTCATGCTTCAACTTCCAACTGGCTTCGTGAAGTTATCCTCTTCGATTAACATTATCAAGATCATTCCTGGCGTCATCCTCGTCGGTGACAATCTCGAGGCCTTCAAACTCCCTGCCAACCGAGCCCTGCCCATCGTCTTCGTTCCGCCTTCAGACTTCAACCAAACGCTCAACTACTACTATCAGGTTGCGAATATCCTTACGGAGTATAACGATATATCGGGAGAGGCTCAGAACGAAGAACTTCGCCAAAAAGGCTTCGAAGCATTCGCCGCCGAAGCTTATGACGATGCGATCAGGGAGTGGGCTCTCTGGGCAAAGAAAGACCCAGAAAATGCAGAGCCGCTTTCCCTTATCGGCGATGCGCTCCTCAAAAAAGACGAAAAGGCCAAAGCATCAGAATTTTACGCCGCTTGCTTGGAGAAAAATCCTGGACAGGTTAATCTGGCCATCCGGCAGTCCCAACTCCTCTTCGACATGGGCAAAATTGACGAAGCAACCAAGCTGATGGACGTCTACGCTAGAACCTTCCCCGACAATGCAGAAATTTGTATTGCTCAGGCACGATGGCTCGGAAAATCACGCCGCCGCAGCGATGCTCGTGACCTGATGCTCGGACTTGTTGAATCCCAGCCTAAGAACGTCGAAGCGCGTCTTGTGCTCCAAAATTATCTCGATGAACCCACAAACCGATACGACAATATGCACCAGCTTCTCGACCTTGCGAAGTCGTCGGAATCGTCGCTTTATGGATTCGCCCAAGAGATCATTTCATCTGAGCTGCTGACTGTCCCCGAGGCAACCATCTTCTTCCCGTTCATTCGCAACATTGCCGAAAGCGGACCGAACGCGAGAACTCAGGCAATCTATGACCAACTCCTGCCGCTCACAAATTCTGTTGTTGAAGACTTCACGAAGAGCTACCTCTCCGACGCTTGGATTCCTTGGAACGGCTTGCATTCACCGGCCAGTGGCAAATATGAGCTTCACGCCAGCCCCTCCGTCTCCGAGGCCTTCCTGAGACTCAAGAAATCCGAATTGATGCGGGACGGAAGGCTATCCGTCATGATCGACGAATCGGTCGGATCGTTTTGGCTCTACGCTCGTCGAAGTTCCCGCTCAATGCTTCGATTTGGTTATGATAACGATGGTTACATCCGCATGCAGACGTGGTTCGACGGTCAAATCCGCAGTGCCGAATCGCAGCCTTGGCTACGCCCCCCCGGCATCATTACTTTGAGCCTAGAAATACGAGGCGATGGAGCCATGGGCTTCGAAAATGAACGTGCTCTGTTTCCCACACGCATCAAAATCCCCCGAGAAACGTGTTATGGCTGGTGGAGCATCGCCCCCTATTCCCCTAACCTCGGCTCAGCCAAAGCCAGCATCCTAACAATTGAGGTTTCTCCCCTCCCATCAGGCCTCGCCTTGTTACCGATGCTCGATAGCGAAAAGATTCCTGCCGTGCTCGAAACGCTCCGGCAAAACGTTCGCGACATCTCAATCCTTGCCCCTGTGGCAATCAAACAACGTCCCAACGGTAGCATGTCGACAGAGCCGGAAATCGATCTTGGCCCCTATAAGATGTTCTGCGCCTTCCATCGGCTACGCCTGATCCCCATCGTCGAGGTGCCGTATTTCGCCATGGTCAAACCCTCCTTGCTCACCGAGGTCATTAACAAAAATAATCTTGAAGGCATTATCCTTCGCGTGACGTCGATGCCGCCTGAAAGCTGGTTTGAGGAATTAGAAAGAGCTCTGGAACAAACGGCTGGAAGCCTAATGGTCGTGCAAAGTATCGAACCGCTGTGGCCCAACATTCGAGAAAAAGTGCCACTAGACGCCAGAGACGAATACCTCCGCTTGAAGGCGCTCGACAAAGTGCAGATTCGTGAAATCCAGCTCGGAAATCTGATTCTCCCGCCAATCCAAGACACGTGGATGATCCCTCCGCATCCGTTGCAAGAATGGGTTGCTCAAAGCACAGAGGAAAAACGCGAAGGGATCGCGACGCGGCTCATCATTGTTCCCCTTACCGGATCTGTTGAGCCAGATGACCTAAAGGCCGTCCAAGACGAGGCCGAAGCGATCGCCCTAAAAAACAGAAAGGAGACTGAAATTTCATTTGCTCTCCCTCCTGCTGCTTCCACCCTCCGTGTAGATGACGGCGTCACCAACATTCTCGAAAACGCCCTCTCATTAACCAACGAAAGCGAAAAAATACCGGTTACACTCCCTCTGACCTCCGTCGTCTCATCAGTAACCAATACAGACGCCACAAAGAAACCACCACGACTCCCAGCCCCTCCCGTCTCCGTGATAACCAACCCGTTGCCCAAACCCGACAAAGAAGAACAAAGCCCACTCTGGAAACTGCTAGAAGAGAAATAGTACGCACTCAAGCCTGTAGCCGCGATCGGTGATCGCGGACGATTCCCAAACTTTGTCGTGAGCTTTGTCGCAAACTTTGTCGAATACCTCTGTAGCTACGATCGGTGATCGCGGATCATTCCGGCCTCACCGAAGAGAGAAGTAGCGAGTAGCGAGTGGCGAGTGGCGAGTGGCGAGAGATGACGCCAGACCTCACAAAAATGAGGTTTTTTATACTTTTCTGTCGCAAGTTCAATTCCCTCTTCTAATGAGGTTTCGAGTACGAGTC
>CAZUAY010000042.1:0-18041 GCA_964618405.1 uncultured Lentisphaerales bacterium | reverse complement strand
CTGTCTAAAAGATCCCACTCTCTCGACAAAGTTAGCGACAAAGCTAACGACAAAGCTAACGACAAAGTTTTCCCAGCTCGCAACTCACCACTCGCACCTCGCAACTCGCAACTGTACTCGGGCAGTCAACGGGGGGCACCCCCGTCACTGACCGATTACGCTAACGAGAAAGAAGGGGTGCATCCCCGTTCCGTTGACTCGCATAGGCGATGGGTTTGCAAGCCGAAGACATACGCCGCCGACAGAATGCGAAAAGCGGTGCCGCCCTTCGACAAAGTTTGCGACTTATGTTGTGCGCAACCTAATGCGACAAAGCTCGCGATAAAGTTTGAGGAAATAAAAAAGGCGAACCCTTACGGATTCGCCTTTCGATGCAAACGTGATTCTAGTGGAATTAGTTTGTCTTGCGGCCAGTCGTGCCGATTTTGCTTTCGCGTGCCTTCTCGTGTGGGCGAAGGCTACGGCAAGTCGCGCCCGTCTGCCACATTTCGCTATTTCCGAGCTCGTCGAGCTGCGCATCTAGCTTCTCTTTGTAGTCTGGCGTTCCGCAGTCGCGGAGCACTTCCGCGCACTCCTTACCCGTGACGACAGACTTGTAGAGTTTCTTGAAGACAGGCAGGTTGGCCTTCTTGAAGATCGGCCTCCATTTGAGAGCGCCATGCTGAGCTGTGGCGGAGCAGTTCTTGTACATCCAATCCATGCCATTTTCATCGACAAGGCGGATGAGACTCTGCGTGAGCTCTTCAACCGTCTCGTTGAACGCCTCGCTGGGATCGTGACCATTCTCGCGAAGGGTCTCGTACTGAGCTTCCATGATGCCAGCCAGTGCACCCATGAGCACACCACGCTCGCCGACGAGGTCGGAAGAGACTTCCTTCTTGAAGGTGGTCGGGAACAGGAAGCCCGAGCCAACGGCGATACCGAGTGCCTTGCAGCGCTCATCTGCGTTGCCTGTGGCGTCTTGGAACACAGCGAAGCTGGAATTGATGCCGGCACCACTGAGGAAATTGCGACGTACGTTGAGCCCGGAGCCTTTAGGGGCAACGAGGATAACGTCGACGTCTTTCGGCGGAACGATTCCTGTTTGCTCACAGTACTCGATGGAGAAGCCGTGCGAGAAGTAAAGCGCCTTGCCCTTGGTGAGGTGCTCCTTGACGGTCGGCCAAATAATGCGCTGCGCGGCATCGGTCACCAACATCTGGATCACGGTACCCTTGGCGCAAGCCTCGGCGATTTCAAAAAGCGTCTCGCCTGGCACCCAGCCGTCTTTAATAGCCCGATCCCAGTCCTTTTTAAATTGCTTGGACTGGCCAATGATCACATTGAAGCCGTTGTCGCGCATGTTGAGCGCCTGTGCAGGGCCCTGCACGCCGTAGCCAATAACCGCAATGGTTTCCTTCTTCAGGACCTTGCGTGCTTTCGCTAGGGAAAACTCTTTTCTCGTGACGACGGTTTCTGTGACACCGCCAAAATTCATGGTGGCCATGTATATATCTCCTGATTATCCGATGGGGGGGAATTGGTTGCCTCACTAGGATTTGAACCTAGACAAACTGATTCAGAGTCAGTTGTGCTACCGTTACACGATGAGGCAGAAGTGAGTTGAAGAGTATAAGGCAAGGGCTTGAAAAAAATCAACCCTTTTTTGTGGCTTTTTTAATCTCATCTAATACCGTATACTAGCACGCATGCATAAGACGAGAGAAACAATACGATCCTTTGCAACCGCAGCGTTTTTTTTGGCGCTCGCGGGATGCGCGAAAAACGTCACAGAAGCCCAAAACCAGTGGCAGACGCTTCCCCCCGAGGCAGGCATCAGGATGTTTACGTATACGGCAGAATTCGTCAAGATTTCACCTCGCGATTCCGGCACCATTAACGCAAGCCGATCCTCGCGCTGGCTTGCGCAAGAAATCCGTCGCCTCGGCTACACGCCTCAAGCTGACACCTGGACAGAAGATACCGCTTTCGGAAAAAAAACGTTTTGTAATATCTACGTGGACTTTCCAGGCGAAACACCCAATGTCGTGCTTTTCGGCTCGCACTATGACACCAAGGCTGGAATTTCGGATGATTTTCAGGGCGCAAATGATGGAGGCTCAAGCACGGGAATTTTGTTGGGCTTGATCGAGCATTTAGCCGAGACGAAACCGCAGTTGAAAAGCACCGTCCGCTTCGCTTTCTTCGATGGAGAAGAAGCGTTTGGAAACACCTACCGCGATGACGATGGCCTGCATGGAAGCAAGCGCATGGCCGCACAGTTCACGCGCAACAGGCTCAAAACCCCACTCGTTGCGGCTATCATTCTCGACATGGTGGGCGATTACAATCAACGAATTCAAATCCCCCGCAACGTCACACCTTGGTTAGCGCGAATTGCCATCCAAGAATCGAATGCCAATCCCAGTGTCGCGCGTACATTACTTGCCGACTCCGCGATTATTGACGACCACCTGCCCTTTGTCCTCAATCGATTCTCGGCTATTGATCTCATTGACTTCGAGTACGGGTCCGCTGAGGGCAAACACGACTATTGGCACAGCCCGCAGGACACGATCGACAAGATCAGCCCCGATTCGCTCTACAAAGCGGGAGCGCTGGCCCTTGCCATGCTTGCCAGAATCGAAGAGGGTTCTGGCTTGCCACCTGAGTTACAAGATTTATACGGCCCCGCAGACGCGGTCAAACCATGAGTTTCAAATCTTCACTCCTCAAGTTTGCTGACGCCTCCGTCGGTCCCATTGCCTGCGGACTTCTTTCGCGTGCACAACGGAACGCGGAGTACCGCCATGCCGATCAAGTCGAGGGGCCCATTCTTCTTATCCGCCCAGGCGGAATCGGCGACGGCATTATGCTCATTCCTACGTTACATGCCTTACGAGAAGCACTGCCCGGAAGGCAAATCGATATTCTCTGCGAAGAAAGAAATCAAGAAATATTCAAGCTGGCGCTCCCTGACTGCAAAACGATTGCTTACGACAAGACTCCACTGGTGGCCTTGCGAATGTTGCGTCACGAAGGGTATGGATGTGTGATCGACACCGAGCAGTTTCATAATTTTTCCGGTGTTATGGCCGCGTTGACGAAGGCACCCCTCCGAATCGGCTTCAAAATCAACACGCATCGACGCGGACTTTACACGCATCTTGTCAGTTACGATCTTGACGGTCCCGAAGATGTACAGTTCGCGCGGTTGCTCTTCGCTGCTCTCGGCAGAGCGGTTTCGTTGCCACCAAGATTCGGGATTATTGATGCGGCGTCTTTACCTGAATTTCCTGACAATTTGATGCCCGTTGGAAAATTCATCGCCTTACACGCCGGTGCTAGTATCCCTTGTAAAAGGGCCCCTGTGAAGACACTCGCTGACGCCTGTTACGCCGTCGAGTCGAAGCTCGATCTCAAGACCGTCATCATTGGGTCACCCGCCGACTGCGACTATGCTGCTGAGCTGGCTTCTGAAATTGGGAACGGCGTCATTAATCGTTGCGGCAGGCTTTCCTTAGCGCAAACGGCAACGCTTTGCAGCAAGGCGACGGTGCTCCTCGGGCCCGACTCTGGAATCGCGCATCTGGCGGTCGCTGTGGGGACGCCCGCCATCGTCCTCTTCGGCCCCAGCGATCCAGCAAAGTGGGGACCGCCAGTGGGCACCGGAGAAACCATTCAAGTTCCGCTCCCCTGTTCGCCCTGTTCTATTTTTGGCTATACAAAACCATGCCTCAACTATGAATGCATGACGAATATCAAGGCACAACCGATCATCGAGGCTCTTTGTCGAGCCGCTGCGAAGGGAAACAGTAAGTCATGAAATCAGAAGAAAAAAAAATCGAAGAACTCTCATTTGAAAAAGCCGTGTCTCGTCTTGAGGTGATCGTGAGCGAGATGGAATCCGGCAGTTCTGACCTCGACGCCATGGTAAAGCTTTTTGAAGAAGGACAGAAGCTCGTGAAACTCTGCACAGGGAAACTTTCGGCGATTGAACGGAAGGTTGAAATTCTCACCAAGGGCGATGGCGGGAAGATCACGGCAGAGCCGTTTGAAGAGTAGGCCCTTCTCGCGACTCACGACTCGCTACTTCCCCTTTTTCTCTCTCCCTGCAAGCAGTCCCTTGCTTGCAGGTCTCGTATAGCGCCATTCGGCGGGGATCTCACCTTCGTAGCGCATGAAGCCGTGGAAGACACGCGGATCATCATCAAAAACAAGAGGCAAAAAAAGTTTATCGCCCTGCCACATCGGCAACTCGCCAACCGCTTCAAGTGGAATCCAGTGCAGAGATCCTTCCTCGTTATCCACGACTGGGTTTCCTGTGAAGCCTTCGATTAAAAACACAAACCCCA
Organism: uncultured Lentisphaerales bacterium; assembly: GCA_964618405.1. Taxonomy (GTDB): domain Bacteria; phylum Verrucomicrobiota; class Kiritimatiellia; order RFP12; family UBA3636; genus JBBQIY01. The sequence goes on along the minus strand of CAZUAY010000042.1, from coordinate 13,707 downwards.
GCCAATCTTGCTTCTTGGGACCGAAGTCGGCCCAGCAGATTGTGCCGCGCAACGTCATGGACGTAACCGTGAGTCCTGTCTCCTCCAGAACTTCGCGTATCATGCCCGACGCGACGTCTTCATCCCGCTCCAACTTGCCGCCGATGCCATTGTACTTGCCGAGATTCTCGTCGGAGTCGCGGTACGTACGATGGACCATCAGCACGGAGCTTCGGTCCGCCGACAAGACGAATCCGAGCGTACTTGCAATAGGTTTGTGATGGGCGTGAGGCATGTCAACCGAGCGCCACATCGAGCACCATCATCACCGAGAAGCCAACCATCGTGGCCATCGTGACCGTATCAATGTTTTCTTCGCGTCGCTGCGATTCCGGAATCAGTTCTTCCACCACCACGAAAATCATCGCGCCGGCGGCGAAACAAAGTGCGTAGGGAAGAATGGCTTGCATGTGCAAAACAAATGCCGCGCCGATCACACCTGCAATCGGCTCGACAATGCCAGAGGCTTGTCCCATCAAAAAGCTTTTCGTCCGCCCCAATCCTTCTCGCCTCAACGGCAAGGATACTGCTGCACCTTCGGGGAAATTCTGAAGACCAATACCAATCGCGAGTGCAATAGCTCCGCCCATTGTCGCGGAGGAAAGACCCGCCGCCACGGCTCCAAACGCAACGCCAACCGCAAGACCTTCAGGGATGTTGTGCAAGGTGATCGCGAGAACCAGCAACGTGCTTCGCTGCCAGGACGTCTTAATTCCTTCGCTATGGCCTATCGGCTGGCCCTTATGAAGGTGCGGCAGTAAGCTGTCAGCCAGCCGCATGAAGAGTCCGCCAGCCATAAACCCAATGAGGGCGGTCAGCCAAGGGATTTGTCCCATGTCTTCAGCCATTTCAAGTCCGGGTGCCAACAAAGACCAAAAGCTTGCAGCAATCATCACGCCCGCCGCAAATCCGAGCATCGAATCCATGACTTTGAAATTGACCTTTTTGGTGAAAAAAACAAGCCCTGCTCCCAGCGCCGTTACACCCCACGTAAAGAGTGTGGCCATCAACGCCTGTTGTATGGGACTGAATTGCTCAAGGAATTCAACCATGAAACATCTCGCTTTCTCTGTGCCAGCGATTGTTTATATCGCTACATACTAAACACGGACAGCTTACGCAATCCAACACTGTTGCAGGTATCGAGTGCGCGCACCAGTAGCCCATGTGGGGAGTCGCCGGTGCATTTGATGATAATGGTAGAATTCGGATCAAGTCTAGCGATCCGCAGCAGGCTGTCCTGCAACCTCGTCTCCGTCATCACCGTGCCTTGGAAGAAAAACCCCTGTCTGCCGATTGAAATCGTAATAGGCTCTTTCGGCGTTTCTTCTGTTTGACTGGGATCCGGTTGCGGGCGCAGTGCCTCCAGATTAGACAGGATATCTTCTTGCTTCAGCGTGACGATGAAGAAGATGAGGAGCTGAAAAACAACGTCGATCATCGGCGTCATCTCCAACGCGACATTATCGCCCTTCTTTCTCGATTTTTTTTTCGACATAATTTCTATCTCCCTCTCGAGCGTGGACGACCGGCGAAGAATTTTTTCTGTTCCGGCGTGCGAGCATCTTTTACGGCCACAAAATAAACACGGCCTACGCCGAGTTCGGTACAGGAGTCCATGACCTTACGCACCGAATCGTGATGGGCACGGGCATCACCGCGGATCCACACTTGAAACGTGTTCCCCATCCGTTTGAGGCGGCCTCGGATGATGTCCTGAAGACGACGCGTTGTCAGGGGGACATTGCCGATAGAGATGCGCCCCTTCTGGCTAACATCAATAACAATCGCCGATGCCGTATCACCACCCGTCTCGACCTCCTGACCATGCTGTCCAAGTTCAAGGCGGATCGAGTCGTCCTTCGCCTCGGCCATGGTAATGGTCACAATGAAAAAGATGATTAACTGAAACACAACGTCGATCATCGGCGTCATGTCAATCGTACATCCTTCGCTGCTTCTGGATTTGCTCATTTAATTTTTATCACCTGCGGTATTTCCAGGTTGGAAGCCGCAGGCGCCCTAAAGTTGACTTAATCCGTGACGACTTCGACGTTGCGAAGATCCTTGACCAGTTCCATCGTGATTGCTTCCATGCGCAACACGATGCGGTTCGCCTTGTTACGGAAAGCGTAATACGTGAAAACCGCCGGGATGGCGACGCAAAGGCCGCCCGCCGTCGTCCAAAGTGCCTGAGAAATGTTGACGGCGAGAAGGCCGACATCTGGGCTGCCACCGGCCAAGTTCGAGAACGCCATGATCATACCTTGCACCGTACCAAGAAGCCCGAGCATTGGCGCAATGTTGGCATCGACGGATAGCCAGGTGAGGCGCTGGTTCATGCGTTCGACCTCGAGGTCGGCCGCCGTGCTGATGGCTTCTTGGATAACTTCGAAGCCTTCCTCCACATGCGAGAAGCCTGCGGAGAGAATGCTGGCCATCGGCGTCGGATCATTTTCGCAGAACTGAAGCGCTTTGACCACATCGCCTTCCTTCATGGCAGCCTCCACGTTATTCGTGAGCGTTTCTGGCATGATCTTGGAAGGGCGGATCAAAATGCTAAGCTGCACAACAAGATAGATGTAGAATCCACCGGCAGAGAAAAGCGCCATCCACAACAAGAAGCCTAAGGTGCCAGATCCTGTCAATACTGTCCAAAATACACTTTCTCCCGACTTCTGCGCAGCAGCAGCCGTTTTCTCCGCCATTGCGGTATCGGTGTTATCGACGATAGCTCCAGCGGCAGCAGGAGCAGCAACTTCAGGAACAGCAGCTGGAGCCGCCTCCGGAAGGGGGTCCTGCGCAAAAGAGGCCGAAGGGATTGCCAGCATGATGCCAGCCGCAACGAGAGACAGAACTAACGATTTCTTCATGATTTATTTTCTTTCCAGATCTTATGTGTTTGTTTGTTATGACTGTTTGATGCCTTTAGGCTTTCCTGAAATCAATTTCCGCGCAATTTACGAGCATACTCGCTGGTTCTGTGTTTGGTGAGTAGCGTCTGACGCATACGCTCAGCGTACGTGGCTTGGCGCAATTCATCAAAGGCAAGCGACGCTTTGTAGAGTGCTTCGGCATTCGCATCTTTCTCCTGCGTGTAGAGTAAAGCACAACGCAGATAGCCGTCCTTAAGAGCATCGCGTGTCCGACCTGCCTTTTTCAGCGAATCTCCGCGTACAATAAGTGCTTTCGCCGCGATGGGGCGCGGTGCGGAGGTGATTGCCTCGGCAATCATCTTATCGAGACTACCCCCAGCAGTCTTGCCTGTAGCCAATAGCGCTTCCCAGTAAACTGGGGCCATCGGCGAGATGGAGACGGCCGCAGGATTATCCTGTGCAACCTTTTCAGCAATTTTGATTACATCGGCTGGCCTGCCCTTGTTCATATAGATAGTCCCTGCGATATAGGCTGCTTGCTCATCGTACTCAAGCATCTTGTATTCGTCGACAATCTGTAGGAGTTTTGGAAGCGCTGCATCTGGGCTCTTGTAGGCTAACTGAACCAGCTCATTCCAGCCCGCGGGAGGCGCAACTTGCTTGCGGAGAATCTCCGAAGGGCTCACTTGCTGCTCCATGGCACCACCACCGGCCGCAGTCCGCACAATTACATACTTTTTGCTCGCGGGCATCCAGCGCAACTTGCACTCGATGACGCCGCTACTGAGCTCAACTTTCGCTGGAACATCGGCTCGGGCGATCGTGAAAGCCCCACAACACAGCATCGCCAACGTGGCGGCACTTAAAACGCTTCTGGTGTTCATTTTGCTAACTCCTATTTTTTTCGAAATTGTTTGCTTTTTTCTACCGATTTATTTTCCCGTTGCTAGGCCGATCTCGGCCTCGGTAAGACTTGCACGAATGTCGGTGATGTACCGCCCGGCCGGGAAGATCGAGAGATAATCTTCACAGTCCGCCTTAACATCTTTGTACACCGACGTTCCATCTGAATACTTCTTCATTTCCAACATCAGCTTAATTGACTGACGATAGGCGATTTCAAGCGACGGAAGCACTTCTACATTCTTCCTATCGGTAGCCATCACAAACTGCTGATAATGTGAAGCTGCCTCGCCGATATACCGGCTGACAAGATCTTGATTATTGTATTTACGCTCGACTTCTATCTTGGTTTCCAAGATGCGTCCAACCTGAATTTCGATTTCCGCAAGGTCTTTCGCACTCTTCTTGTACTGCTTCACCGCACGGATGGCGGCGATCGCACGATTGAAGAGCTTGATTCGGTTGTTGCGATCTGTTTCCTCGAAGGCAGCCTGCGCCGCAGCCTTAGAGAGCAAGAGATTCGCGTCAAGCACGGTATAGGAAGTAGGATACGCTGAGATGAACTTATCAAGCGCATCAGCCGCTGCCGTGTATTTCTTCTCGGCAACAAGAATTTCAGCCAGTCCCAACTCTGCGGGGATGGTGATCGCGGTTTGCCCAGCGGCATTCTTAATCGCGATATCAAATCCTTCACGTGCAAGATCGTATTCTTGCGACTTCAGAAGTTCTTCCGCTGCAGAAAGCATTTGGAACGCAGAATACTTGCCACTGTCGCTGAACATTTTCTTGAGCACTTCCACGCCTTCACGCCTGAATCCAAGCTCGATCAACGTGCGGCCCCTTAGGAAGTAAGCGTTCTTAGCTTGATCAGATTCAGGAAACTCAGCACTCAGGCGAGTGAAAATAGCATCCGCTTTCTTCATGTTTTCCTCAAGCTGCTTTGGGTCCTCTGTCTTCATCGTAGACCAAAGTGTTCCCATCTGCATGAGAACGGCAGGAGCCATTTCAGCCTTCGGGTATTGCTTCAGAAACATTTCGTAACCTTGAATGGCCAACAATTTGAGTTTCGAGAGCTGGTCTACAGGCTGCGTGATCGCCGTGAGTGTGTAAGCCCTGTCGAAAAAAGCACCTTGGAGAATACTGTCGTTCTTCTCCTTCTCGTCATTATTACCTTCATACTGAGAACGAGTCTCTGGGCTAAGGAGTTTAATGATCTTCCCGAAATCGTTTACGCAACTCACGAGCATTTGATTCGCCTTTTTAATGTCCTCCATCGCCGCTTCAAGTGGATCAGCGGGGGCGACTTCGCCTTCGACCGGTGCGGCCTGAGGCTCTGCCCGGCGGGCGTCTTCAAACTTCAGATTCGCTGCCTTAAGCTGTCGAAGCGCTTCGGTACGGTTGAGACGTGCGAGCATGTACAGTCCCGTCAAGAGGGCTTGGCCAGGTTTCTCTCGAGCCGCCACGCGCTCAACGTAAGTCTGTCTGACCAAGATTTCGTTCTCAACGTCACCCAGTTTGGAGTAGCAGTCTGCCAACCGCATCATCGCATCGTAAGAAATTGGAGACTTTGCGTAGAAGTCCATGAGCGTCTTGTAGCGCGGTGCCGCTCCAGCATAATCTTCCGCCCGATAGAGCGTTTCGGCTGACGACATGAGCACGGGGGCGGCGAGTGCATGCTCAGGATAGAGTTCAAAAAATAGCTGATAGGTTGCATCGCGTTCCGCGAGTTGATTGCGCTCACCGTAGAATTCCGCGATTCGGCGAAGCTCATCGCCCGCCTTGGTCATGCCTATCGTTCCTGACTTGCTGAAACGTTCTGCCAAATTGCCAATGATCGTCTCTGCGCACAGATCAGAATAGAGCTTCGCTTCCGCTTCCTGAGTATCGCCAAGTTGGATGTAGGCGCGAGCGTATTCGCTCAATGCGTCGATCGACTCGGGTATTGCCTCCGGGAACTGATTGAGAACAATGGCAAACGCTTCCACAGCCTTCTCGAACTGAGATTGATTGAAGAGCATGCGGGCATTCGCAAACTGCTTCTCTGCAATAGCCCTGCGCTGTTCGGGGGTGATGTCGATTTGAATGTCTTTAACGCCGAATTTTTCCTTCAAGACCGACTGAATGACTTCCGATCGGGTCATCGCATCAGGTGCCCATGAGGTAGAAGGATATTTGACATAGACGTTAACCATCTCGGTGAGGGCATTAACCAGCAACTCGGCGGCCTTCTTGGTGTCGACGGGTTCGGTGGTCAGTAGCTTTTCGGCCGCATCCTGCATCATACTGCCCATTAAATAGCGGCATTCGGCGATCGGACTGAGGCGAGATAAGTCCTCGCCAGTCTCTCGGGATTGCTGCTGAAGCTGGCTGTCGATGTTCTTGAGCTGGGGCATATATTGCTTCACCAACTTGTTCGCCGACTCGATATTGCCTTGGATCACTTCGATCTGAGCCAACAGCACGATGCCACGGCCGAACCAGAGATCTTGAACCCACATCAAATCTTCAGTACTCTTTTTGGCTTTCGCCAGCATGTCGGTCAACTCTTTACCAGGCTTCATATCCGCCGTAAGCCGCACCATGAGTTGCGCACCCTCGAACTGAACCTGACGCTTCATCTCCTTCTCTAAATTTAGCCCCATGAGATCTTCGTAAGCCTTGAGGGCCTCTTTGTCTTGATTCAGAAAAAGGAGCATCTGCGCAAACTTATAATAGGACTCCATGTAGAAAGGGGCGATCGCCTCTGGCGGCTTTGCCTTATACTTGTCGAAAAAGCCTTTATAGATTCCTAAAGCTTCGTTGTATTTGCCGTATGCATAATAATAATCGGCTAACGTCAGCTTCATCACCCAAACCTCCGGCAATTCTGGATTGGGTTCCTTGGCAATCATGGCCTTGGCTTCGTCAAACTTCCCTTGCTGAAGCAATTGCTCTAAGCGAATTTTTTTCAGGTGCACTTTCGCTTCTGGAAACTTCACGACGACGTCGTTGAGCACCAGCTCCGCATAGTCAGGCATCCTAGCCTCGGTTAAAGCCGAAATGTAGTCCAGCTCTGCCTGAAGCAACACATTGACCCGAGTCCCTTGCGCAGAAGCCGAGACTGCCAGCACTGTTGAAACCATCGCCGTCAGAATCCACAGCCGACAGCCCCTTCTATCAAAAATTGTTTGCATTACTTTCCCCTGATGTTCGGTTGACTTCACTCTGCTACTCCCATGAAGTTGCAGCTAGTTTACCAAACGAGAGGTCAGTGTGCAAGTGCACATACAAAATAAAATAAATAAATAGAGCAAACCGTCTTCTACGTCTTGTCCCGTATTTTGCAGCCTGTACCTCAGCGAACCCCGTTGTCTTATTTTAGCCTATCCTTAATTTAGACACATTTTAGCATTGTAAACGCAGACAAGGCATGCTAACATTTACGACAGTTCAATTTACATGGGTTGATCAAACTTTTTTAGTCAGCTCAGTTTATTCACGGGAAGGGATGGTATGAAAAAATTCCACAAAATCGGAAAAATAGTCATGGCGTTAGCTGTGGCCTCGACATTGGCGGTTTCTTTCGCACAAGAAAGAGCCGGCGAACAATACAATAGCGAAATCCTCGAAAATCCTGACTTCGGGCGGTGGTACATCAGCCCCGGTATCGGCTGGTACAACGCAGAGGGTGACGAACCTCTCGAGGATGGCTTTTACCTGACGATCCGCCTCGGCTACGACTACAACGAATGGTGGACATTTGAAGGGAGCTTCCTCCTCGCGCCGTCACTCGATGAGAATCTGGGCGGCTACAACTACAAAGACGCAAACGGCGTCTGGCAAGATAACGTCAAACCGTACTCCTACTCCAAGGGCGACCAATACTTCGACTCCACGTGGATGACGCAGCTCTTTGGTGACGCTCTCTTCCATTTGTCCCGCTTTGATCGGATCGATCCGTACCTGACCTTCGGCACCGGTCTGACCATTTTCGGAGAGGACGTCACCGGAGACGGCCAATTATCCTGGAACCTCCGCGCGGGTGGCGGTATCATGTACCACCTCAACGACGCTTGGAGCCTCCGCCTCGACTCTCGTGTCAACATCGCAGGCTACAACACAGAGTTCAATCATACAACAGACATGGGCTTCGTCTACCGTTTTACCGCCGACCAAATCGCCGATGATCCGCTCATCGATATCGACATCGACTCCGACGGCGACGGTCTCACCGACTCCGAAGAAACCAATATCTACAAGACCGATCCTAACAATCCAGACACGGATGGCGATGGACTCTTGGATGGAGAGGAAGTCCACGTCTACAAGACAGACCCCCTCAACCCCGATACAGACGGCGATGGCCTCAAAGACGGCGCAGAAGTCCATAAATACAAGACGAATCCGCTTAACCCCGATACGGATGCTGATGGCCTCACCGATGGTGATGAAGTTCTCAAATACAAAACCGATCCGCTTAATCCCGATACCGATGGTGATGGCCTCAAGGACGGCGCAGAAGTCTTTACCTACAAAACGGATCCCCTCAATCCCGACACGGATGGCGATGGCCTCACCGATGGTGATGAAGTTCTCAAATATAAAACCGACCCACTTAACCCCGATACCGATTTCGATCTCCTATCCGATGGTGCCGAAGTCCTCAAATACAAAACAGATCCCCTCAATCCCGATACCGATTACGGTGGCGTGCGCGATGGACATGAAGTGCTCTACGATAATACGGACCCTCTCGTGGGTGCCGATGACCTTCTCTTCTTTGAACTCAACATCTTGTTTGATACCGACAAGAGCATCATCAAACCTGAATTCTCCCCGCAGCTCGACAAGGTCGTAGCCGTCATGCTCGATAATCCTACATCCACGGCTGTCATCGAAGGCCATGCAGATAAACGGCTGAGCTCGAACCGGAAGTACAACCTCAAACTCTCTGCCGATCGCGCCAAGGCGGTGCTCAACTACCTAAAGGCCAAAGGCATCAATGGTAGCCGGCTCGAATCGATTGGGTACGGATTCGACCATCCGAAAGTTCGACACGATCTCGTCAACGGCACGCTCGCTAATCGTCGCGTAGAAGTTTACATCGACGGTGCCATCAAGGCTAAAACTAAATACGTCAATCCTTCCAAATAAAGGGCTGGCGACTCAAAGAGGGGGCGGATTGACAAACTCGCCCCTTTTTTCGTCTTCAAAACCTACGAGCTATGCGCCTTTTACATCGCTACATCGCCTCAAGCTTTCTTGCAACATTTGTCATGGCACTTCTCATCTTGAGCTTTGTCATGTCAGTGGGGCTTTTGTTCAAGGTCACACAATATATTGCGCGTGGCATGTCGTTTTCCATTGTCCTAGACTTTCTTTGGGAGGGCATCCCCAGCACCCTCTCCTACTCGATCCCAATCGCCGCGCTTGTCAGCGCGCTACTCGTATTCGGCAGACTCTCCTCAGACAGCGAAATTAGTGCGATGCGAGCCGGTGGCATCAGCCTTACGCAGATTATGCACACACCCGTGCTCATCGCCCTGTTGCTCTCCGTTTTCTGCCTCTATCTGAATAATAATGTTTCTCCAGACAGCGCGTACGTCCGCTCATCCATGCGCAGACAACTCAAAGCTTCCGATGTAACAGCACTGATCGAACCCGGCAAATACGTTGAGATCGGCGATCATTCCGTCTATGTCGGCCGACGGGAGGGCGACAAACTTCTCGACCTCCGGATTACGGAAACCATGAAGAATGGGCACACCAAGGAAATCCGCGCTCGAGAAGCGATCCTCTTGTCGACAAACGATGTCGCAACTCTCGACATGAAAGACGTTACTGTAGATCCGATACAGGAGGGTCAAACGGGAATAGGGAAAGCCGACCGTGTCGTTTACATGATCGGGAGCCTCGAGAAAAACGGCGACAACCCACAGCCCATGCGCCCCCGAAGAGTTAAGGATAAGTTCACGTGGATGCTTTTCAAAGATCTTGCTATCGCTAAGGAATTTCCACCCACCACAGACAAAGGTATCCAAGATATTTCTCTCGCTCGCGTTGAGGTCCATTACCGAATCTGTTTCTCACTTGCCTGCTTCTGCTTCGTTATCGTCGGAATCCCCCTAGGAATCCAGCAACACCGGAAAGAATCCTCCGCTGGCATCGGCATCAGCATCGGCATCGCCGGAGGATTTTATCTTTTTTGCATGACTTCCCAGTCTCTCGCCAAAAACCCCGCCTACCACGCACACTACATCGTCTGGATTCCTGTCATCATCTGCATCGCAACCAGCATCGTGTTCACCGCAAAAAATAACTAAGAAGTCGCGAGGCGCTAGAAAAATTTTGAACCCCTACTCTCTACTCAAACACGCTGCTCAGGCGGCTTCGCCAAGGATCGACAAAGCTAGCGACAAAATTCCTTAACGGGGTATGGGGTGTCCCCATCGGAAACTACGCACTACTCACTACTCATTACTCACTTTCTTCTCCCGGCCTATGAACAGCGCTTTTCTGACACAAATCCTTCAACACCCGCTCGTCTTCGATGGTGCCATGGGCACTATGATCTACCAGCGAGGCGTATTCTTGAACGCCTGCTACGACGACCTGTCGACCTCCCAACCCAAGATCATTTCAGAAATTCACCGCGACTATGTCGCCGCTGGTGCCGATGTCATCGAGACCAACACGTTTGGTGCGAATCGCATTCGCCTCGCCGAGTTCGGCCTCGCCGATAAAACCGAGGAGATCAATTTAAAGGCCGTAACGCTCGCGCGCCGCGAGGCGGGGGATTCCGTTTTCGTTGCCGGATCCTGTGGACCCTGCACGCGAGAAAACGACATCGCTGCTCGATATACCCTGGATGAAATCGAAAAGGCCTTCGACGAACAGTGTCGCGTACTCGCCTCTGCAGGATGCGACCTTATCGCTCTGGAAACGTTCCACTGCGTTGAGGAGTTGCTGGTCGCCGCGCGAGCGGCGCGTCGGCACGGCCTACCCGTCATGGCTTCAATCTCACCCGTTGCATTCGCCGCCTCGTCAGCAGATGACGTGATGCACCAGATCGACCTATCGCCGGATGTCGATATCGTGGGCATGAACTGCTTCCACGGACCATCCGAAATGCTTGAACCCGCACGGCGCGCTCGGGCAATTGTGAAGAAACCTTTTATTATCATGCCCAATGCGGGTGGACCACGCGAAATTGGTGGTCGCACCCTTTATCTGAACAGCCCCGAGTACTTCACCGAGTACGCAAAAAAGTACATCGAACTCGGTGCCAATGGCGTCGGCGGATGTTGCGGCACAACACCAAGCCACCTCCGAATGGCAGCACAAGCCCTTCATGTCATGTCGGGTGTTAAACAGCACCTCACGATTCGCCAAATTGAGAATACGCCCGAGACTCAGGCAATAGAACCCGTACCCTTTGCATTAAAGTCTCCGTTCGCAGCTAAGCTCGCGACCAACCAACCTGTAACCTCAATCGAAATTCTTCCACCACGCAATGCCGATGCTCTGGACGCGTTCATTGCCAAATGTCGCGCCTGTCAGGAAGCCGGTATCGATGCAGTGAATCTTCCCGACGGTCCTCGCGCAAGCGCACGCATGAGCGTGGTTGCAACCGCCTTCGCCATGAAAGCTGCGGGCCTCTCAATCGAACCCATCCCCCACTGCTGCTGCCGTGACCGCAATCTCATCGGCCTCCAATCCGACCTCATCGGCGGCGTAGCGCTCGGCCTTAAAACTTGGCTGTTCGTAACAGGAGACCCTCCCAAGCTCGGCAACTACCCCGATGCCACCGGCGTCTTCGATGTCGACGCCATCGGACTCACCAGACTCTGCCACAATCTCAATAGCGGGCTCGACGCCGCCGTCCAGCCCCTGGGAGCGCGGGTCAGCTTCGCCATCGGCGTCGGGGTCAACCCGGCCGCTATCGACCTCGAACGCGAGATTGAGCGCTTCTATGCTAAGATCGAAGCCGGCGCCGAATATGCGATTACGCAACCTGTCTTCGATTCCGATGCCCTGCTCGAACTCCTCGCACGCATCGCCAAACACAAACCAGCCATTCCTGTAATCGTTGGCCTCTATCCCCTGTTATCGGCCAAAAACGCCGATTTCATGAACCAGCATGTGCCGGGCGTCAGCGTACCCGAGCGCCTCATCGAACGCCTCCGCGCCTGCGCAACGAAAGAAGAGGCCATTGAAACGGGTATCACAATAGCACGTGAAATTCGAGCCGCCGTCCAAGCCGGCGGTGGCGCCGGCTTTCAGGTCAGCGCACCGCTCGGACGCACCGATATTGCACTTAAGGTTTTAACCTGAAAACGAACACTTGCGGGCAAGGGACTGCCCGCAAGAAGAGGGTAAAACTGGCGAATTCCCTTGCGAAGCTTTTACACGCCCCCTACAAGCCCCCTCCCCCTATTTCACCCCCTCCCTTTTCACCCCCTCCCTTTTTACCCTCTCCCTGCAAGCAGTCCCTGCTTGCAGGCACAAAAATAAAAAGGAATAAACGGGCGCAACCGCCACGAAAAGCTTCTGCATAACACGCGTTTTAGCTTGTGAGATTACAATGAAATACCAATCCCTCATCGAGAGTATCCTCGCCAACATGAACAACCATGATGGGCTTGCGCCCGTCGATACCGCCCAGTTTTGGCATGACCAAGGGCTCGCTGAGAAAGATCCCTTCGGTAGCGACATCCCGCAGGTGCCGATGTATTTCACGTCGGTTGAATGCGTCTTTGATGAACTCGGTATCCCAGAGGACTTCCGCAAGTTAGCGTATCCCGAATTTGAACAATGGCGCTTCGATACGTTCCGCAAATATAACGATAAAGCCGAACGAATTGTCGGCCGTCGGCTCCTGCCCGAAAAGGATCCCGCAAAAGAAGATCCAACCCTCTTCTGGCCACCAATCAAGCAACTCTACGACATCTTTGAGGCCAAAAACGAATGGGAAGGCGAGGCTGGCGGCTCTTGGTGGCTGAAGCAGGCCGTCCAAAACGAAGCTGAACTCTCCGCTCTGCTCGACCGCGTTGAGGTACGCCTCGACAACCTCAAAGCCTTCCTCTTCCCTGAAAACTGGGAGACACAAAAACAGCACATGTTCGCTTCGGGCCATCACGTCCCGCAATACCGAGGACAGCGAGGGCCTTGCACATTCGCGTGCTCGATTTTTGGGGCTGAAAATCTTATCCTGTTGTATTACGACAACGAAGACCTCTTTCGACGCTTCTCCGATGTGCTCGGCCGTGCCATCGTCGCACGAGCGGAAGCCATCGATGCGGAGAACGCTCCAGAGTGGACGCAGACAAGACCGATGAGCTGGGCATGGGCTGATGACAATTCGTGCTTATTCAACACCGAACTCTACGAAGCGTTCGCCATGCCGATCCATCGTCGCGTCTTCAGTAAATTCGCCCCCGATAAGAAACTCCACCGCCGCTACCAGCACAGTGACTCGGCCATGGGACACCTACTCCCCCTCCTTGCCGAGCTGGATCTCACGGGAGCGAACTTCGGGCCGACCTTAACCGTCTCTGAAATCCGAAAATATTGCCCCAACGCTGTCATCCAGGGTCAACTCGCCCCCTTCACGCTAAGCCGGAACGAACATGCAAACATCGTGGCAGAGTTCCTCCGCGACTTCGAGCAGGCCAAGGAGAAACGCGGCCTTGTCTTTACAACAGCAGGATCGATCAACAACGGCTCCTCTCTCCAGTCGATCCGACTTATTATGTCGGTAATCCAACACTACGGCCGGTACTAGCGTCAACACACGCGTCGAAATTGAAAGAAGCGCGGCGAGGACGCCGGGTCTACGTCAGCATTTTATAAGAACAGAACTCACTAAAAGCCCTCGTTCACGGAAATATAGTCGCAGATACAACTCCCT
>CAZUAY010000041.1:0-18241 GCA_964618405.1 uncultured Lentisphaerales bacterium | reverse complement strand
AGTTGTCTCCGGCGCGGGACGCGTGCTCTGTGAAGGTGCCGTCTTGGTGAGCGTGACAAACAACTATACGGGTGGCACCATCATCCGCAGCGGCGAAGTCGAAATCAAAGGCGACAATTTCTTGCCCACCAACGGTGCCGTGACCCTTGAGTCGGCAGGCACCCTGTATCTAGGGAGCAAGACCCAGCGGGTGAGCGAATTGCACGGCGACGGCACGGTGCGCTTCTCGTGGAAAACCGGTAGCCTCCCCGCCACGAATATCGTGACCACACTTCTTGCTCCCGGTATCGATGGCCCAGGCGTGCTTAACTTTATAAATTCCGGACGCCTCATTCTGGAAGAAACAACCACGTCACGTTTCGAGCTTGACGCTCCCGATGCCACCCACGACCAAGTTCGGTTTGAGCACGCCACAGGGGATTTGACATTGGCCGGAAAACTCAAGATCGACAATCTCGGCGGGTTCGAGACTGGCGATTACACTTTGTTCGATCTGAATGGAGGCACGGTCACAGGAGAGTTCTCGGAACTAATCCTACCGCCGGCCGTTCAAGGCACGGTCGAGGTGCTCAACGGCGACGTTGTGCTACACGCCGTGGTATACAAGGGCTCGATTGTCGTAATTCGCTAAAGACGCAAGACAAGGGATTAGGTGTTAGGGGCTAGGTGTTAGGGGCTAGCAAAAGCTTGAACGCGATGAAAGTAGAAAAAACATGAAAAACATAAAAAACATAAACGGGGCTGCCACAGGAAATAGGGTTTTTACACAAAAAAATCTTACAACAATACTGAAAACAATTTTCGTCGTGCTAACCGTGGGCGGGTCTTGCATGCTGGCAGGTGCCGACACGGTCGAGGCCACGGACGTGGCTTTGCGCGTCGACGCCGGGCAGGAGTGGGTCATCGCCTGGCCGGCCGCCGGACTGGCCGTTGAACAATACGCAGCAGAAGAACTGGCGACCTACGTGGCCAAAGCCACCGGCTGTCGTACGCGCGTGGTTGCGGAAGACAAGCTACCAACTCCCGATGCCGCCAACGTCTATGTCGGCGCGACGGCTTATGCTCGTGATCAAAAACAGTACCGCGACGATCTGCCCCAGGAAGCCTACGTGATCAAGACGGCCAACAGCAAGCTGTTCATTTTCGGCGACGACTCTTCCGGGGTGTTTCTAAAAAAACGTGATCGGCGTCTCGGCACGCTGTACGGGGTCTATGATTTCCTCGAAAACGAACTGAACATCGCTTGGATTTGGCCTGGGGAAACGGGAGAACATGTGCCCCGACGTCAGGGACTGATGCTACCGGCATTAGATCGCCAATCGGCACCGGATTTCATCATCCGTTGGTTCGACGTGGGATATGGCCGCTGGGAAGGTAGCGAAACGATGCCCAACGAAACCTCAATCTGGCTCAAGCGCATGCGGCTGGCCTGGGTGACACCGGGCTGGTTCGGCCATAGTTGGGGTACGCATGTTTTGAACCGGCCGGAAATCAAAGATCATCCCGAGTGGTTAGCACTGTGGGGCGGGGAGCGGCGGGGGCCCCACATTTGTACCTCCAATCCGGAACTCCGCGCATTCATTGTCGAAGGCGTTCTGGAGAATGCGAGCAAAAAGGGGAACCGCATTGTTTCGATATCCCCCTCCGACGGTTATGGCTTCTGCGAATGCGAGAATTGCCGGGCACTGGATCCGGCCGACACCGACTACAGCCAGAGTGGTCTGAACCTTTCTAACCGCCATTGGGATTATGCCACCGATATTGCTCGGCAAGTGAAAAAGCGCGACCCCGGGTTGAGCGTCGGGATGTTTGCGTATACCAACTACCGCCAGCCGCCAACGAATATTGAACGTATGGAGGAGAATATGTTTCTGTCCTTTACGTTCAGCACGGCCTATTTTGTCAAACCGGAAATGCGCGAAAAAACGTACGCCGAGATTTCCGCTTGGGAAGAAAAAGGCATTAAGATCGTTGGGCGCGAATACTGGGGCATGCACTACTGGCTTGATCTGCCCTGGCTTTTCACCGCTCAAATTGCCGAGGCCATCCCTCTTCTGCATAAACAGGGGCTCGTCGCCATGTATGGGGAGACTGGCAAGAACTACGCCACGCAGGGACCCAACTACTACTTAGCGGCTCACTTGATGTGGAACGCTGAAGGTGATTCCACTAAGATCATGGATCGTTTTTACGGCGCTTTTGGACCGGCGGAGGAGGCCATCCGCGCCTACTATGCCACGTACGAAAAGCATTTAGTGGAGAACGAAGCGAAGATTCCCGGTTTCGGCTACCGAGAACTGCTGAATGCCTGGCCCGAAATCCTGCCGATGGATGTGGTTGAGCGTGCAGGCAGTCATCTGGAGCGAGCCACAAAGGCTGTCGCCGATGATCCAGCGATGGCGGCGCGTGTGCGCGTGGTTGAGATTGGCCACGAGTACACGACGGTCATGGTCGAATTATTGAGCCTTTATCGGACATTAGGGCGAGCTGGTGTTCCGTTATGGAACTTCGGCCCCGAAGGCGACACAGCCGAAGCGATACACTACAAGTTACCCGGCGACAAAATGGTTCCCGAAGCGGCGGCTTACTGGCAGAATGTCCCGCACGTGGAACTGATAGCAACGGAAAAAATCGCGCTACTGCGCCGCGCACGCGATCTCGGCGAGGCACGCGTCCGCATCTTGGACGAGCATCGCGACCTTCCCGCCGTTTCGCGCGGACTTTATCAGTACACCGTCGACCGTGGCATTCGTCCCTGGCATCGCATCGTCCAGGAAGAGCTGGCAAAGCTGGAAGAAAAATGAACCATGCTTCACAAGGGAACCAAGACATGTACCACCGCTTTAATGTCTCATTGAACCGGAGCCTTACGCTGGCCGTCCTACGCGCTGCGCTGCTGTTCCCACCAGCAGCTTTCGCGCAGTCGGTCGACCAACTGATCTATACGCCGGGGCATTATCTGTCGTCATCAGGAGGTAAGGTCGAGGCCGTTGTGGTCGAAAATCGCTTTTTCAGTGCAACGCTCGTTCCCGAGCTGGGGGGGCGCATCCTAGAGCTGATCGATAAAAGAAGTGGCAAGAATCTTGTTTATGAGCGCGGCTATGGCGGCCTGTTGGACGACCATGGCGCACGGGTGGCGCAGCCTTACCAATTGACGTGGCTGAAGCAGACTGCGACGGAGGGGGTTGCGGAACTGCTGCTCGACGAAGAGGTGGTTTACCGTAAGACGATCACCTTCCGCGCCGATATGCCTTGCATCCAAGTGGATTACCACTGCGAAAACCACGGGCAAAGTGATAACCGCATGCTCTTCCGCAACGTCGTGAGGCCAGGCGGCGGCACCTTCAGCGATCAAGAAATCTACTGCTCCTCTCGCACGAACGGCCTTGTGCGTGGCACCGATCTTCCCTATCGCGATACGGTCGCGGACCCCTGGGCAGCACTGGTTCACCCGGGGCAAAAGACGCTTGTGGCTAATTTCTTCGAAGGCGACGCGCTTGATCGCCTCTACTCCTGGCGCAAGGGCGTGGTCGCGGTTGCACCGACCTATGAGTTCACTTTTTCCCCACTCCTCCCGGGACACCAGATCGCCTTTCGCTATTATTGGATCCTTGGGCACGGCCTGACTGCTGTCGACTATGCTCACCGTAATTTCATTGCCCAGCTCGAAGGTGCTTTGGTGGACGGGAAACTGAAGCTAAACCTAGATCTGCTGGCCACGTGGCAGCCGATGCCGACGCTCTCCATCGAGGGGCAAGTGCTCGACGCATCCCGTCAGCCGATTGCAAAGCTCCCCACCACTCACGTGGCGTTAACCGAGCTGGATCGCGTGATTTCCACGCCTCTAATTTGCGAGGTTCCCGCTGTTGATTCCCATGTCATTCTGCTGCTGACCTTGACGGATTCCTCCTTGCCTGAGCCGATCGTGATCGAAAAGACTTTTGCAAGTGCCGCCGATGGTATTTTAACCGCAGCATACGTCCGGCCGACACGGTTTCTGGGCGAGAAAGTGGAGCAGGAACCGATTTTGGGCTGGGCGAAGGAGGCCGACTACACGGTTCAGGCCGATGACGCCGACCGGAAGCGCGGCTATCTTGTCTTTGAAGAGAGCGGTGAGCGGGCGGGGCGCCACACGACTTCACTCGCATTTGATTTGGCCCAAAACGAGCCCGAAGGTTTTCCGTTGCACTTTCAATCGATGGGTTTCGACGGTCCAGTTGACTTCACGGTACAAGCCCCTGACGGGTTTACGCTCGAAAGTTTCGTCCCGGAAAGCGTGCCGGAAACATTCTGGACGGGCGAAGTTCGCCATGGGCTCAAACTACTGCCAGGCACCGCTTTTACCGTTTCGAAAGACGAAGATAAAACGCTCTTTTTCCGGTTAATCGCTGACTCTCCACCTCCAGGCATCTATCAGGCTCGCATTGTTTTTCAGCCCACCCATGCGCCAGCGAGCACGGTTGCTCTGGCCATCACGGTCTATCCGATTCGGTTTCCTGCCCAGCCACTCATGGTGTTCGATGCCAACAACTCCGTAAACGCACTCGCCTCACGGCCCGGCAAAACCACCCAGAGCCCCGAATGGGATCAGGAGCGCTCCGATAATTTCTTTCGGGATATGCGCACACATGGAATCCGTGGCCATAATATGTCGGGCGGCGTGAACACACCTTTTGCGCACTACTGGTACAATCGGGTCAAGGTGCGGGAATCGGGGCTGACGCTGACGGAAGCAATCAAGCAAAATCCTGAACGGTTCCGTGATCGGCTGGATCTGCCCGAATTGGACTTCTCCGAGTGGGATTGGTTCTCCGACCAGTTTCTCCGCGCCGGTATGACCCACTTCCGTGTGCAGATGGGTGCTTGCGGCGATGGGTTCATGTCCAAACACAGTAACCTCACTCGGCTCATCTACGGTGCGGCACAGCCCCCCACCAGTTACCGTCAGGCGATCATCCGCGACTGGTACGAAGGGGCGGCTGTGCGCTATTTCAAAGATCGCGGCATCCTGCGGGTATTTGCGATCATCGACGACGAAATCCCGAGCGAAAGGCTGGCCTGGTGGGTCCAACATGCCTTCCGCAGCATTCAGATGGGCTTTGAGCCGGGCGTGACACTGGCGGCCTCGACCATCGCAGACGATCAATTGATGAATATCGTCGGCCCCTTCATGAAGTATTGGGTGATCGGTTCCATGCGCAAGTCCATCATGGACCTACGTTTTGCCGAAAACAGCTTCAAGCCGGAACATCGTGTCGTTACCTATCACTCGTCCGCCAATCACTGGCAAAAATATGACCAGATGCGTGGCCGTTGCGGACTCGACACGGCCTTCTACAATCTCGATGCCTGTTGGATTCAGACCTACGACCGGTTTTATTCGCAGATACAGTCCATTGTCTATCCAGGTGAGAAGGGGCCGATTTCGAGCGCCGCCTGGGAAGGCGCGCGCGACGGACTTGATGACGGCAATTACCTGCTTTTGGCGCGAGCGCTGGCCGCAGCCCTCCCCGAACCGGAACGGACAACGGAGCAGGCGACAATTGAACGTATCGTCGGCATGAGCGAGGATTCGCTGATTCAGTTCTACGAACGCCCATCGGATCATGGGGTGGTGACCCTCATGGGGCGTCGTCAGGGCAAGGCCTTCCGTCCTTATCGGACCTGCGATTTCCGCGAGGCCAAGCGTCAACTGCTGCATAAGATCGTCGAACTCTCAACCCAGGCACCGGTTCAAAAGGCCTCAGCTTGGCTGGGTCTGCATCCGATTGTCCGAGACGGCCAGCCCCTATTCAAAGTGCCAGCAGGCATTGCGCAGGCCGACCGAGCCGCAGCTTTTATGGTTAAGGCCGTTGCCGATCAGCACCTCGCGCTTAGCACGCCAGCTCCCGAGCCTGTTGACCTTGAAAATCCTTATCCTGTTTTCTTCATGGGATCGCTGGACGAACTCAGTGAAAAGATTCCAAGTTTGAGGAACCATCCCGATCTCCGCGATCTCAACGCGCACTATCCCGGCCCCGGCAATTACGTGATCCGATTTTTGCCTCGGCTAGAGATGCTCAAAAATGGCCTTGTCAAGACAGACACCTCAACCGAATCGATGGTTATTCTGGCCGGGGACGAAACCGGGCTGGACCGAGCCGAGGCCAACCTAATAAAAGTTGTCACCCAATCCAAGACACAATACAGTCATTGGTTGCTCACCCACCGACAATAAATCACAATCGAAAGTACCCTATTTCAAACAAGGAGAAACGACAATGAATAGAAATAATCGATCCCACCTTTGGGTGGCCCTCGTGGTTGCGCTCATGGCAATGACGGCCCAGCAAGCTGTTGCGGACAGCTGCTATTGGAATAATGCCAGCGGCGACAGCCTCTGGAGCAACCCCGCAAACTGGAAAAGCAGCATTAAACCTGGATCCAACAACGTGGACAATGTCTATCTAGGCAACGATTGTCCCGACACGGCTCAGGCTATCATTCTGGATGAACCGGTCTGGACTTATGCCATCCACTGTACCGCGACCGGCAACCGACATTACACCATCACACCCGTTGCGGACGAAACAATCCGCATCGGTCACTACTTTGGATTGAGTGGTTTGGCGGCGCGCACGGTTGACCTTACGATCAATGCCGACATCTTGGTCGCGGCTCTCTACCTGCGGGTCTACTGCTACGGTGGCCTCACCACGCTGAATGGCTCCATTGGCCCTTCCCCAAGTGAACAATCCAGCGTTTTTCTCGCGCCATACGACAGCACAGGTTGGTTAGTTCTCGGCGCCTCCAACAACATCAGCGAAATTCGTTCCGCTACTGGAACTAAAATCATTCTGAACCATCCACAAGCGGCCGGTCCCACAGCCAGTAGCTACATCCGCAGCGCATCCGAGACCATCCTGGTGAAAACCAACAATGTTACAATCAGCAGACTCTGGGCGGAAGGTACATCGTTGGAACTGGGCGTGCATGAGTCGTTGGACGGACAGGACGTCTCTGTCAATATCGGCTACGCGACAGACAGCAGCAGAACGATCACGACCCTGCCACGCGCCGGCAACGACACCTTCACGGTGAACTTGACCGGAGCTTCAACCCAGTCGGCATCCTGGTCATTGGCCGCTGACACGATCCTGCGGATGACGAACTCGATCCAGTGGGGTCGCATCGATTGGACGAATGCAGCAGTTGTCTCTGGTGCAGGACAAGTGCTCTGCGAAGGTGCTATAGAGCTAAACGCCACGAACACCTATACCGGCGGCACGATCATCCGCAATGGCCAGGTCGAACTAAGAGGGGACAACCGCCTACCCACGAACGGTGCCTTGACCGTTGAGTCGGCAGGTCTCTTGTACATGCCGGATAAAACTCAGCGAGTGGGCGAACTGCACGGCGACGGCACGGTGCGCTTCTCGTGGAATCCCACCACCGGCTTCGGTACGAACATCGTGACCACACTCCTTGCTCCCGGTCTCGTGGGCCCAGGAACCCTGAACTTCACACATGCTGGAAGTCTCATCTTAGAAGAGACGACCACTTCGAGCTTCGAACTTGACGCGCTCGATGCCACAAACGATCAAATTAAGTTTATGCACAAGGGAGGAAATCTGGCACTGGCTGGGAAACTCAGAATCGTCAATCTCGGTGGAATCGAGACCGGCGACTATACCTTGTTCGACCTGAATGGGGGTACAATCACAGGCGGATTCTCGGAATTAATCCTGCCGCCAAGAGTGGAGGGTACGGTTGAAGTGGTCAGCGGTGACGTTGTACTGCGCGTTGTGGTGTGCCAAGGTTCGCTCATCGTGATTCGCTAAAAACTTAGGTGAGCAACGCTTCACAAAAGCCTGCACCACAAAACATGTCTAAATCCGACTCCCCAATCGCCGCCTTGCGTGCACAACGCCCCGACCTTTTCACTGCGCCGGACTGGTGGCGCACCACCCTCGATGCCATCGCCGAAGCGGCCGCCTCTGCCCGTGTGGCCGAGGTAAAAAGTTTGGGCCTCAGCGCGGGTGGGCGCGAACTCTGGTGCTTCACAATCGGCGGCGCTTTTGAACCGCAGACTCCCACGGCCACGATCTCGAGCGCCATGGGATCCGACAACCCACATTGCTTCTTCGACCCGAAGCGCCGTACGCGACCGGTGCTGGTCCTGATCGGCTCCATTCATGGCGGAGAAACGGAGGGCATCGCCGCTTGTTTAGACTTGCTGCATCTGCTCGAAACCGGGCGCGACCTGCGCGGATGCGAACAACCTGCGCGGCGTGCCTTAGCCCAATCCATGCGCTTAATCGTCATCCCCTGTCTGAATCCTGATGGTCGAGAACGCGCCGCCGTGCGCCACTTGAATGGTGCCGCGCTGGAGCACCTTTACTTAGTCCAGCAAGGATTGCTGGCCGATGGCACTCCCTTCGGTGGCCGCGCGATCAAGGAAGTGCAGCCTATCCCCGAAGGGTATCTAAGTTTTATGGGAGGCTATTACAACGACCACGGAGTGAACCTTGCGCACGACGATTTCTTCGGGCCCAGCCTTGCCCCGGAAAACCAAGCCTTACGAGCGCTGTTCCAGCACGAAATGCCCGATGGATTCTTGACCTTACACGCCCATGCCTCCTTGCCCTCGTTCTACCACGCCAACGCCTACGTTAGCCCTGGCGTACACCGTCGCCAAACCTCCGCTGAGTTCTTCATCCTGTCGCGGTTGGCCGCCGCTGGGTTCGAGGTCAACGATCCCGACCGTGCTACCGGCCCCGCCTGGAGCTTCTGTTTCCAAACCTTCTTCCATCATGTTTGCAACGCACTGCCGCTCGTCTGCGAGCTTCCTCATGGCATGGGGAAATATCCAATTTCTCTGGATCGTACGCTCGATGTTGGCGGCGTGGTGCTTGAGGCTTGGTTCGATTTCGCCCATCGGTTCGGACTGCGCCGCGAAGCCATGGAGTTTTTTGCGCCGCCACCACCGGCCTAATGTTGATCATGAACCGCGCCTTGTACACCCCGAGAGAATCTCAATGCCAAAACGATGGAAAGGAATCCTACGTATGACCGTGCCACTATGGATTGGGCTCGCTGGAGGCATAGAAGCTCTGGCACATGAACGGATTGTAGACCCACGCGGCGGAGACTATGCCACGCTGCAGAGCGCACTTGATGCCGCTGAGTCGGGCGATCTGATCACGATTCGAGGCGGGATCTACCAGGAATGCGCCGTCACACGGCGTAGCGGCGAACCAAGTCGACCCATTACCATCCGCGCCGCCCCCAATCAGGAGGTTCTGCTGCAAGCCGGCACACACCTCGAAGGCGACCCGCAGTCCGTACCCGATTTTCCCGAGGTCTTTCGCTGGCCGGCTGTCGGACTGGAAGAGGCCATTGCCTCCAACGAAATTGGTTTCTGGGAGGCGCCCACGCACTTGCGTCTCAAACGTGTTTTTACGCTTGAGGAATGTGCATCACGGCTCGCTTCTTGGTTTTACGACTCTGCCACGGAGTCTCTCTTTCTGCGCAGCTCCGGCTTTGCGCCTGCCCGCGAGTTGCCTTATTTTCGCGAAAACGTCGAGCATGCCGTTCTTGAAATCAACCACTCGCACATCGTCGTGGAAAATCTGAACGTGGCCTTCGGTAAACACGGCATCTGCATCGACGACCCAACGGTCGAACAGGTTACGGTTCGCGGCTGCCGCGCCTATTGCAACCGCAGTGCTGGCATTTACGCCCGTGGCGACCACCATCGCATCGAGCGCAATGAGGTTTTCCACAACAACCAGTACGGCATTCAACTGCGGCATAGCGTAAACTATGCAAAGATACTGAATAATCTAGCGTACTTCAACGGTCCGAACAACGGCGAAGGAACAGACTCTTCCGTGCCGGCGGATCTCAGCATGTATAGTCAGGGGATTTATAATCTATTCGAGGGCAATATTCTGGATGGGTTGCACCAGAATACTTTCCGGATTAAATATGGTGGAAACAACGCAAACATTGTCCGCCATAACGTCATTAAAGGTTTTTTCGACAGCTCGGCTCCCTGTATTGAAAACAACACGCTTCTGGTCAACGGCCTTGGGCCTCGTTTCGGCGGCTATGTGAACCGCGTGGTTCCAGACTCAAATCCCGACCCGGAACGAACCGATCCCGGGGGGAATCAACGGCGGACGAACCTGCTGTATCCGGTCCTGCACAAGGAAGATCCGCGCTTTGCTGATCCTGCCTGGCGCGACTACCGGCTACAAGCGGATAGCCCCTACCGGGACAAGGGAGCTTTCCCGGCAGTGGAAACGGTGCTCTACGTCGATCCGGAACGAGGCGATGACACAAACCAAGGCCGCAGTGCGGTCGCCGCGTTTCGAACGTTGGCCCGCGCCGTGGTGGCGCTCCATCCCGGCTACACGCTTTACCTGATGCCGGGCATCCATACGGAACCTTTACACTTAATCTTTGGAGGCTTAGACGCACACGATCCAATACGCGTGCGTGCCTTTGGGAACGCCTTTCAAACCGTTCTTACCGGCGGAGTGGTGATCGAACTCGGCGACCCAGACAACGCCAAGGAAATCAACACGCGGCCCTTTGCTACCATTCCACCAGAACACATCGTTTTGGAAGGGCTGATTTTCAAGGGGAAAGGCGTACGCCTGACCAACACGGCGAATGTACGCCTCGAAAACTGCGTCTGGGATGTCCCCGAAACCGCACTGCAGGTTGAAACCTGCCGGAACGTGCGCGTCAACCACGCAACGCTGGTGGGATGCGGCACGGGTATTCTCGTTCGCGCGAGCCAGAACACAAGCGTTTGCCGCTCGCTGTTTGCTGGAAAAGGCCCAATGCTCACGTGCGACGCGCAATCGCTGGAAACACTGCAAACTTATTTCAATGCGTATTCTCGGCCTGATTGGCTTACGGATGGCCGCACCGTGAATACCTTGGAAGCCTGGCAGAAGGCAGCCTCTGGAGAGTCGGGCGGAATTGTACATCCCATTTCGTTGGCCAACGATTACACGCTACCAATCGAATCGCGGCTTCTATTTGGAGCCGACGACTTCAGTCATCTTGGGGCCTGCGCAGCGCCGGCTCGCGATCGCCTGGAAATTCAAAATCTGCGCACTGCCGGACTTGCCCCCGAAGCCGCGACACTCCTCTGGGAAACGCCTCGCGGGAGCACCGAGTCCTCCGTCCTCCTTCGTGGGTTGGACGATGGCAGCGAGCGGACGTGGACGCCCGTCTCCACCTTCCAGATTTGGGGAGAATTCTTCGATATGTCGTTCCGAACGGAGTCGTTTTTTATGGCCGAGCGTCATGCCGGTTTGACCGATCTTGTGCCGGGAGCGCGCTATGAGGCGACGGTCACCGCAACCAACGCTGCTGGCACCGCTCACCATTCGCAGACGCTCCGGTTTACAACGCCGAAGACGCTCCCGAATCCGCGCATTCTCTACGTTGCCTCTGCGGGTTCGGACGCGGCCAACGGAAGATCCCCAGCCACCGCATGGCGCAGCCTGCGCCATGCCGTCACGCAGGTCGCCCCGGGCGATACCGTGCGCGTTCTACCCGGTGTCTATGCGGAGACGCTGAGACCGCAGATCTCCGGGACGGCGGAGTGCCCGATTCGCTTCGAAAGCGTCGAGCCACACGGCGCCGTAATCGACCTGAAGGAAAGCCTATCCGCTGCGATGGAGGTACTCAACGTCAACCATGTTCAGATGGATGGCTTTGCAATCACGAACGGCAAATTTACAGTCGGACACATCGCGACGATTGCTCAAGGCCGCGGCATTCAGGTGTCGGGCTGCCATGTTCGCTATCCCGAAGGTGCCAGTTTCGAAAAACTCAAGCTCGGCCACAGCGGGATCGTGGCTGCGGATGCTCCTGATCTACTCATTGAAGATAACGTCTTCCTGTGCGGAACCTACGCCGTTGGGATGGGACGCTGCCCCGGCGCACGCATCCTGCACAACACAATCGTGGGGGAAGGAAATTACGGCATCGCCATCGTCCCGGACAGCCCCGACGAAGACTACACGATTCGCAACAACCTGTTTTATCGCAGCGTCATGGGCTATAAAGCCGGTTGCGTCTTGTGGGTTTTCAACGTCGCCCCCCGACTGGATTCGGATTATAATCTCTTTTATATTCCCACAGATCACAAGGGAACCATTGGCATGATCGTCGATGCTGAGGTCCGTCATAAGACCCTTGTGGATTGGCAAACCGCTACCGGGCACGATCGCCACAGCCTCGAAGCGTTAGCACAGTTCGTCGATCCAGAAGGAGGCGATTTCCGGCTCACGGATACGTCTCCCGGTCATAATAGCGCAGAAGACGGCGGCCCGGTCGGTGCTCGTTCCCGCAACCCTTTTAGATGAGGAAGAAAGAGGAGCAAATGATAGAGTCAAACTTAACCGAGCAGATTATTGGTGGCGCAATTGAAGTCCATAAGCATTGGGGACTAGGTCTATATGAGGAAATTTACCAAAGAAGTCTCTGTCATGAGGCGCAATTGCTAACGTACATGAAATTAACAGGATGCAAGATTGGCCTACTCATCAATTTTAATGTTCCTGTACTAAAACTGGGAATCAAACGGATGGTTCTATGAAAAATTCTCTCCTCGTCCTCTCTTCACAAGCTGTTCGCGCAAATATGAGATTGGCTATTCACGCAATCAATCTTGGATCCTTCAACCGTGCGTATGACCAATCTCGGATTTGCGCGAACCTCTTCTTCGTGCCTCCGTGTCTCCGTGGTGAATATTCACGCAGGCCAAACAATTACCAAATCAAACGTGTCTATATGCGGTTGTCCAATTCGTTCTTTGCGCTTTTAATCGGCTGTTTGCTAATCTGTTTTTCATCGGTCCACGCTGCCACGCAAGTGGCTTTAAAAATCGATTCGCCTGTAGCCGCACTGGGCAGGGCGTGGCCCTTGTACGTCGGGGTACCGTTTCCGAAGGATACGTTCCGAGATGCGCAACAGGCACGCGTGATCGACGCGGCTGGGAATCCGGTGCCCGCGCAGACTCGCGTCAAGGCACGCTGGCCGAATTCCGATGCCATCCGCTGGCTGGGTGTTGATTTTGTCGGCGACCCTTCCCAGTCGTATCGTTTTGAATTCGGGCCGGAAATTACCGCGCCAAAATTTGCTCCCGATACACCGCGCCTCACGCTGAAACACACGGAGAAGGGGATTGAACTTTCCACCGGCCCTGCCTTGTTTTTGCTTCCAACCACCGGCCCGCTAATCGCACGTGCTTGGCTCGACCTCGACGGCAATGGGCGGTTTGATGACAGCGAACGCATCCTGAGTTCGGAGCAGGGCGAACTGTACGCGATCGACCAAGAGGGGCGGCTAGCACTCAGTGGCGCGGATCCCCAAGAGCCCGACACCTTGACGCTGGAACCCGGAATTGAGGACCTCCACACACAAGGCTCAGCACTGCATGTCGCCGTCCGGCGCGAAGGCTGGTATACGACCGGGACCAACCAAGAGCGAGTCGCGCGACACATCACGCGTCTGCATTTCTACGCCGGCAAATCCTTTGTTCGTATTGAACATACGTTTGTGATGACTCGCAACACGACAAAAGGCAGTTATGCGGAACGGCGCAATAAAGCCCCGCCCATTTGGTTTCGTGACCTTGGCATCCGCTTCGATCATGCCCTCTCAGGGGAACGCGTCGTCACGTTCGCCGATGATTCTGAAGCGCCTGATCATACCGCACGGTTTCGGCAACAAGCCGGAGATTCGCCGCTCTTTATGTTCCAGGAAAAGGCGTTTTATTTTAACCACATGGATCCCCATGCAGATTGCCGCTTTGTAATCGGACGGGACGAGCCATCAGGAGCAACCGTCTTGAAAGAGGGCGAACGGTGCGGCGATTGGGTTGTGTTGCAAAATGCGCGCGCCGGTGTTGCGCTCGGCATCCGCAACCTCTGGCAGCAATATCCTAAAGAACTGCAGGTTTCAGAAAATTCGCTTTCTGCGCGACTCTGGTCGAATCGCGGCGGCCGTGAGTTGGATTTTCGTCTCGAGACCTATTTAACCCGCTGGCCGACCAATTGGTTTAATCCAATCTTGCATGGCGATTATGGCGATGCTTACAACGCCGTCATAAAAAAGAGTGGTCAAGGCCATGCCTTGGGGATGGCAAAGACTCATGAGTTGCTGCTGTTTCTTTTGCCGGGCCGTACGGCTGGCTCGCAGATCAGCCCCACGCTCCAGACCCTTAGCCAGCCTGTAACGGTGCTCGCCGATCCCGACTGGCTGTATCGCACCGAAGCAATGTCTCCACTCTACCCCCGCGACACCCAGCGCTTCCCGTTGGCCGAAGCTTACATGGAAAACTTCTTCGATCACTACATGAGCGTGATACGGACTTGGGGCGATTACGGTTTTTTGGACTTCGGTGCTGGGCCGCATGTCTGGTACCGAGTCGGGAAAAGCGAATCGTTTAAAGACCGGTGGTTTCCCTACCTCTTCCGTTTTTCTCCCAGCATCGATTATGGCTTCCACACCCATCTCTGGCGCATGTATGCGCGCTCGGGACAACGTAAATATCTGGATTACGCCGAAGAAACGAACCGCCAACGGATGGATCTCTGCATGGTTCACTGGGACGAACCTGGTATTTCCTTCACAACCAAGAGCGGAACGCTTTACGGTAAATATCGTGGTGCGTTTAGTGCTGCTATGAATGTGTTCCCCTGGAGTCCTTACAGTCAACTCCACCACAATTCAGGAACGGATTTGCGACAACTCTACTGGTTTGATTATCTGCGGGACTACCGCCGTGCGCGCGAGGTTGCCGATTCATACCACACGCTGATCAATCGTCTCTGGGATGCCGGATCAACCGGGCCTTTCACGGGAACTCGCCCGTTTGCCACGTTAAAGAATTTGGGAACTTTGTATCAGGAAACGGGCGATCCGAAAATCCTCCAAATCGGACGAGAGCGCCTCGCAGCACTTGTCGATCTCAAGAGTCCCCAGGCTGTGACTCCGCATCTGGCCACCGGTCTCGCCAAGTACGGCACCAAAATCGGAGCCGTTGAACGCTGGTACGAAGCCACCGGCGACGAGCTGGCAGCACAAGCGCTGCTTCGCGGCGCGGACACCTATGCTCGGACATCTATGGGCAACGTGCCGCATACGTATTACAACGTCTTGCCTCGCGTGCTGAACCGTGCCTATCGTATCACCGAAAATTCGCTGTATGCGCGCATCTTGAAACGCAACCAAGACATGGCGGTGGCCATGTATCATAACGTTGAGACCGACCAATGGACTTTGTCGGACACCAGTGCCATCAGCATGTCCAACAGTGCTTATCCACTCGGCGACATGGCGCTCGGCATGGATGCCATCGTCCGCGCTGGAGACCTCGGGCCTGTGCCGGTCCTGCAACAAACCGGACCTGGAGAAACGGTCTATGCGATTCTTCAGAAACCCGCCCGTCGCCAAGTCACGCTCGATCTGCGCGGACGGGTTCCATTGACTCCACGCCTTTTTACTCTCGATGGAAAGCCAGTTGAAACAGCCATTCTCAAACCCTTTCGCGAAGAACTCTACAGTTTAGAGCTCAGTGCCGCGCCGCGCTTCTTTGATCTGCAGCTTCCGGCCGAACTCGCCGAGGGAACGTATCTTTTAGACGCCGGAGCTGGGGGCCTTCCCTGGGAGGTCACGTGGACGGATGCTTCGCAAATCGTGCTTTACATCCCCAACGGTCTCAGCGAAGGCTGCGGCAGTACGTGGGTCGGCCGGTACGATCCCAAAAATACGCCAGAGGCGGCGCCCCTGACGTGGTATTTTCAGGTTCCTGCCCACACGGGGGAATTTACAATCCTGCATTCTTCTGCAATTGAATTACGCAATCCGCTCGGGCAGCGCGTACCCATTGAGTCCAAACAGCCGCAAACCACGATTGCAGTTCCAGCCGGACAAGACGATGCATTCTGGAGCTTTATTGCACGCAGGCCCGCCCACATTGAGCTACGCGGTGTTCCGCCCGTAGTCGCCAGCTCCCCAGATCATTTTTTTCTGCCGTCACTGGAACAAATTCCACCGACGATTAATCAGCGCATTCGAAAAGAATGATGAAACACCTATCAAAAGAAAAATCTTCGATATCGACAAGGTCGACAGCGACGTAGATTTTCTGGTCGTAGCGGAAAGCGAGTTGCCCCCTCATAAACGCAGCAGGGAACTCTATCGGCTTATTCGCTCGCATCGGTTTCCCATGGATATTATCGTCTACACGCCCGACGAGGTGCGGCGGGGGAGCAGAACGCCAGTTTCCTTTGTTTCGCAGGTGCTGCGGGAAGGTAGGCCGGTTTATGCTCGCTGAGATCGAAATCGCGCACCGATGGGTCGTTTGTCTGTTGTACGCAAACCGCCATCATGACATCAGTTCATGCTGATCCAGAGATGGCGGAGTTCGCAGTCGGCGAGGCCGTTGGCCCGGCGATGTCGAGAAACAAGCTTGCAGATTCTCGAAGTCGCGTCATCGTTCAGCAGTTCGAGCCGGTCTGTTTTTCCCCACTCAGTGACGAGTTCTTTGCTCAGGTCCAGAATCCATCCGTTCACCTGATCCAACCAATGGGAACAGGTTTGCTCCTGCACGTAGGCAATCATGGCGGCGAAGGTATGAGCGGCACCGTGGTGGCCGAACTTGAACCGCTGGATGCCACCGGTCGATCCCGGGACGGTGATGACATATTCGCGTTCGTCTCGTTTCTTGTCCCTCGGTGTCGGGAGTCGTTTGCACTCAATGGGGAACAGCAGGTCGAACTGGCTGTGCCGTCGCCCCTCTATGATCAGCGCGGTCCCCCGTGGTTTCGCGGCAAGGTCAATTTTCCTGCCCCTGCACGTTTCGTCGCCGGTCTCGGTTCGAAACTGCACATGACTCCAGACGACCGAGAAGTAAGCGGCACTGTTGAGGTGATCGCAAAGGAACTCGGTCAAGTCGGTCTCGGCAGTCGCGTTTGGACGGTTGGGATGGTCGCGCCAGCGAGGAAGTTCGTCGGCGATGAATCCTACGAGCTCCAATTTCGCGGTTGATGGCAAGTGAATGTCACTGTCGATTCCGCCCGATTGCACCGATATTGAATTTTCCGCTAACATAGTCGCAGAGCCTCAGAATCCTTGTTCCGCTAGATCCGCCAGCGTTTCATCCGCGTCTCGGAGTGCAATGGAGCGAAGCCAGTAGCGGAGCCGGTCGGGCTTGAGCAGATAAATACACGGCCCATCGTAAAGCCGGGCGATGCGGGTCACACTGAGGCCTCCGTCCCGTTTCTCCCTCAGAAGGACATCAAGCTTTTCTCTCAACTCG
Organism: uncultured Lentisphaerales bacterium; assembly: GCA_964618405.1. GTDB lineage: Bacteria > Verrucomicrobiota > Kiritimatiellia > RFP12 > UBA3636 > JBBQIY01. Next base: position 909 of record CAZUAY010000041.1, on the reverse strand, counting down.
TCTGCTCCACTCCAGTCCACCTTACCCTTGCCGAAGACGTAAGGTTGGCAGACGATACCCGGCCACGCTTGCGGCTCAAGTGCGCGCAGTTTGTTCTTTTTGTACACACCGTTAATCCGGGTTGTGTAAACGTCGTTGAAGTCGTCCAGAGCGGGTGCGCCTGCCTGCCGCATAGCGGCGGAGTCCTCACCAAGGCGAATGAGATCGCGGTAGTAGTCCACAATGTCGTCAACGAGGAGTTGCTCATGGGGCGTCAAGATCCGCACCTGGGGCCTTGAGTTCGATGACGACGCGAGAAATGTCATACTCGGGGCCAAAGAAACCGAGGCGAGCATCTGGGGTACGAGAGCCCTTGATTTCCGTTGAGGCGGACTCGGGTTTGAGATGGTAAGCATCAAGGTGTCCGACGGCGGGGTCAAAGCCGAGTAGGCGTGCGAAGATGTCGGTTAAGAATTGCCCTTGAAGGGGCTTTTCATTTAGCTTCAAAAACGCAGGGTCTGCCGCTGTGCGGGACCATTGATCGGCGATGGCCGTGAGCTCAGGGGATAAGGTCGGAGTAAAGCCCGTCAGGCGGCGAGATAAGAGCGTGGGGCTGAACAGGGGTTTGAAAAGATCTGGCATCGGTTTGCAGTCCTCGAAATAAATGAAATTCTATTATACGGGTAGATTGAAATGAGAACAAGGAGGATCATTGCAAAGGACGCAAGGATTATTTTTGTGAGTAAGATCTTAGCAAAAGGGCAGATGAGAACGGGTGTAATCGGTCAGGCACAGGGGGCTGTGCCTGACCGATTACAGTCGCGACTTGCGAGTTGTGAGTTGCGAGGCTGAAGAGAGTGAGGAGTGCGAAGTGAGTAGTTTCCGCTGGGGACACCCCAGGCCCCGTTTCTTTGTGGTTGCGAAGCGAGG
>CAZUAY010000040.1:0-18376 GCA_964618405.1 uncultured Lentisphaerales bacterium | reverse complement strand
CTCAGTTGGTAGAGCATTACGTTCGCAACGTAGGGGTCGTGAGTTCGAATCTCATTCGCTCCACCAGTTTTTCCGACGACGACGTTATCATTCTTCCCTGCAGCCGGCTGGGCGAAAGCCTAGCGGACACCGATACTCCGTGTGTCCAGGAAGCGAACAGAGGATCAAAAGAACGAGAGCGACGTTGTGCAATAGCCTTGTCGGAATGGCTGTGCATCACGGATGTGTATCGCAACAACTAACAACAGGCGTAGGTTTGAAACAGTTTACGCCACAACGGGGTTACCAATGCCTAAGAAGAAGACACACAAAGGCGCATCGAAGCGCTGCAAGATCACCGCGAACGGAAAGGTTCTCGCCTCTCGCGCCTGCAACCGACATTTGTCAAGTTGCAAGACACGTAAACGTAAACGCAATCTCCGAGGTATGTCGACGTTGTCGGCACCGGAGCAGAAACGCGTCAAGAAATTGCTTGCGTCCTAATTTACAAGCGAAACGTTAACAACAATTTAGAGGAGATTATCAATGTCAAGAGCAACTAACGCACCAGCGTCTAGAGAGCGCCGTCGTCGCCGTCTCGAGCTGGCCAAGGGTTTCCGCGGGAACCGCAGCAAACTTTTCCGTCAGGCCACGGAGGCCGTGGATCGCGCCATGGTTATGGCCACCGAGCACCGCAAGTTACGCAAACGCGACTTCCGTGGACTCTGGATCATCCGGATCAATGCAGCCGCGCGTGCGAACGGCATCACCTATAGTCGTTTTATTGAAGGTCTGACCAAGGCAGGAATCAAACTCAACCGCAAGGCTCTTTCTGAGATCGCCATTGCAGATCCTATCGGTTTTGCAGGACTGGTTGAGCAGGCGAAGACTGCAATCAAGTAAAGGAATTTTCGAAAATGAAAAAAGACACCCATCCTAGCTATGGTCCTGGAATCGTTACCTGCGCTTGCGGCAATGTTTTCCACACGAATTCAACCGTCAAGACGATGACCGTCAATACCTGTTCCGCTTGTCACCCGTACTTTACGGGTCAGCAGACCTTTATTGATACCGAAGGACGTATTGACTCCTTCAAGCGTCGCTACGCTGATAAGAAGACGAAGTAGCACGGCAAAATTGTAATCGTTCCGCAGAAGTTCAGGTTCGCCTGGCTTCTGCGGTGTTTTTTTCTAGCTATGATCGAAAAACTGCAAGTTGAGAAGATCTTGAACCGCCTCAGCGCGGTGGAGCAGGCATTGTCCGACCCTTCCATTGCTGCTGACCAAAAGCGGTATAAGGGATTTGCGCTTGAGCATTCGGCATTAAAAAGGTTGGAGACTCGAGCTTCCTGCTACTTTAAGCTCGTTGATACAATTGATGGGGCTCGCCGCATTTTGGACGATCCTGCATCGGATCGCGAGTTTCGGGAGTTAGCTCAGGCCGAGCTGTCTGAAGCGCAGGCGGCACTTCCGAAGGCGGAGAAAGCACTCTCCTCGGCACTGATGCCACCCGATCCAGACTGGCATCGAAATGCCATGATCGAAATCCGTGCGGGGACGGGTGGGGATGAGGCGGCGATCTTCGCTGGTGACCTCTATCGAATGTATTGCCGCTACGCTGAAGTGCATGGCTGGAAGGTGACGCCCGTGGACGCCAGTCCTGGAGAAATGGGTGGTTACAAAGAAATCGTGTTTCTTGTCGAGGGCGAAGGAGCTTATTCGGTTCTCCGCTATGAAGGCGGAGGGCATCGCGTGCAACGCGTTCCCGAGACGGAGTCGCAGGGCCGCATCCACACGTCTGCTGCTACGGTGGCGGTTTTCCCACAAGCCGAGGAAGAGGACGAGCTGGTGATCAATCCAGAAGACCTGCGTTTTGACTTTTACCGAGCCGGTGGTGCTGGCGGACAGCATGTGAACAAGACGGATTCCGCCGTCCGCATCACGCATTTGCCATCGGGCATCGTGGTCGCGAGTCAAGAAGAGCGCTCCCAGCACAGCAACAAGGACAAGTGCATGGCGACGCTCCGCAGTAAACTTCTGGAATTGACTCGGACCAAGGAAGAAGAGCGTATGGGGAGTGCTCGGCGCGTGATGATCGGCTCGGGGGATCGGAGCGAACGGATCCGGACTTACAATTTCCCTCAGAATAGAATGACAGATCATCGCATCAACCTCACACTCTACAGTCTCGACCGCGTCATGGAAGGGCAGTTAGAAGCGTTACTTGAGGCCCTAGCGGAATCGAATGAAGCCATGCGCCTCAATGCCGAACTCGGTCGTGTTGCAGGTGAGAAACATTAAAAACCAACCCAAAAAACTTGCATACAGTGTTTTTATGGTTGACGTTGAAGCTTATGATTCGATATCCTTTGCAACTCGGAGGGTATTGTTTTTTAAAACCCTTCAATAGGAGTAATAAAATGAGTTTATTTAAAACTGCGTCGTCGGCTATTTCTGCACTCTTCTTGTCTGTTGCGTTGGTATCAATTGCCAAAGGTCAGGATGAAGTCAGACCCTCCCCGATTGGACTCACGATGACGATCGGTGTTAAGCGTACTGACAATCGCGATGCTATCCCAGACGGATATGTCGTAAAAGATGTTCCGCTTGACAAAGAAGATGATACCGAGATGTGGTTCACGCCAACAATCTCCTTCTTCCATGAGCTTGAAGGAAAGTACCGGATGCGGCTTTCCTACAGTCCCTCGTATACCTATTACGACAATCCGCGTGAGGGAGGAACTGATAATGAGTTGTCCCACGCAGTCAGAGCGGATCTTGATTTTTACATCGGTGGACGCACGGAAGTCAATATCTCAGAAAATTACTGGTGGAGTGGTGCGAAGGATTGGCATTACGGAGAGGATTACGTATTTGCGCCGGATGAGCTCGAAACCAGAAATGATGACTATTATAAAAACGACTTCGTGGTGTCGGTAAAACGGACGCTCTCCGCTGACGACTACTTTCGCATATCCGGAAAATATAACATCAAGCGCTACGATGATGAAGAGCTCGCTCTCTATGGCGACGAAGATGAGTATGTATTTTACGCCGAGTTGATGCGTCGTCAAAGCCGTTATCTCTCCTACGGTCTCTACACTGAATACACGGCCTTTGACCGCAATAACGGAGACTCAGCCGATCCAATGGGCGGAGAGGAAACGATTGGCATAATCGACGTTGGCGTTCAGTATATTAATTCTGGTATTCAAATCGCATACGATTTGTTTGGGAACCAGCAGTTCATTTTAAACGCGAGAACGGGTTACAATTTTATGTGGTATGAGGCAGACGGCATCGACGACGATTCGATGCTTGGCGACTCGGTTGTCGAGTTGCTCCTTTATCAGCAGGAGCGCACAAGCGGCAGAATCGGAATGAAGTACGGTAAAGAATACGCCAACGTCTTCCCTTATAGTTCCCAGGATAACACAACGCTCTTCGCATCGGTCTCAAGGATTTTGGGCAAGCGCAACAAACTCCGCCTCGGGGCTACCCTCGAGTATCGCACCCGAACTTACGAACTGGCGAATATCGATCCTGACGCGGAAAATTACGGCTATTACCAAGATCGTCTTGCACGAATCCGAGAAGAAGGCGACGATGGAAAACGCGACAGCACGTGGATCAGGCTGAATGCTTCGTACAAGTGGACTTCGAATTTTTCGACCTCAATTTTCTACAGCTATGAGGACGTCGATTCGGACGTCGACTCGAGCTATACTGAAAATACAATCGGCGTCAACGCCACGCTCAAGTTCCTGTAGTTTCCTGGCACCGACGCAGAGGATTATAGGTTAATAGAAAGCCAGCTCTCTGGTGAATTCTCCGCCGGCGTGATAACCGGCGGTTTAGTTTTGAAAGTCATTGATGAACACAGATCAGACGCAGCAACAGCAACAGACTCCCACAGAAGCGGTGCATTTTCTTGATTACTGGCAGATCCTCTATGCACGCAAGGAGATTGTCATTGCCGTTTCCCTGTTGATGATTCTGACGGGTATTGTGATTACACGTCAGATGCCTCGCGTCTACGCGTCTACGACGTTGATTCGCGTTCAGCATGAAACGCCGAACATTGACCTCTTCACGCAGTCCTTCTCCCGTTACGATCCCATTTTTTTGCGGACACAATTTGAAATTATTAAGTCCTCTCCCGTGATCGAGCAAGTTGTTCGTGAAATGCGGCTCGATGATGAAATGGGTTTAGCCTACGGATGGAAGGCAACGCAAACGGCCAAGACCAATTTCGAGCGAACCGTTAAGCTCGTGCAGAACAAAACATCACTAAATATTCGGCGTGATACCGATCTCATCGAAATCTCCGTAAAGTTTGACAAACCTGACAAACCCGACGGTGAAGCCGCAAAAGTTGCAGCAAACGTTGCGAATACGATAGCCAAAGTGTTTTTGATGCGATCCCAGAACAAGGGCAAACAGGCCATCGAAAGCGGGCTTGAGGCGTTAAAAGAATCTCTCAAGGAACTGGATCGACAGATCTCAGTAGCAGAGGATAACCTAGCCGTATTCCGGAGCAAGCATGGCATCACAGTGCTTTCCAATCTTGACTCTGGGAATTCAGTTATTCGGTCTGAGATTGCCCAGCTTATGGCGGATAGCAATCGGGCGCAGATGACCGCAAATCTTAAGAAGTCCAAGTACGAAAGAGTCGTAGAGCTTTCAGCGAGTGAAGCGGCTGCCTCCCTGAGCATTCTGATCGGAGACAATTCATTGTTGCCGCTCCTTTCCGATAAGCAAAAGTTAGAGATGCAAGTGACAGCGCAGCGCCGCGCTGGACTCGGTGCTCAACATCCAGACGTCATTCAGGCCAACGCAATTTTAGAGGAGATATCTGCTAAGATTCTGGAAAGAGTTCAAGATATCAAACTGGGCTTAAAAATTGACTACGAGCAGTCGCAGGCCGAAGTTGATATGATTGCTGCTAGTTTGGCGGAAGCGACCAATAAAGAGCGTGAACTCTCCTCTGGTGTTTCCTTAGAGTTCGAGAACATGCAGAAAGATTTGCTTGCGCTCAAAACAAGGAAAGCCGCTTTAGAAGATCGCATGGATAAAGAGAAGATAACCCTCAAGATCCCGACGACCAGTGTCGAAATTATCGATGAAGCCAAGATTCCTGAAATTCCACTTCCGATCAGCCCGAACTTTGCTTTGAACGTGACCCTGAGCGTCGTGGCTGGTATTTTCTTCGGTGTAGTTCTTGCCTTCTTTGTGGAATATCTCGATACAACGATCAAAAGTATCGATGATGTGGAGAAATACCTGGCGACGGCAGTTGTAGGCATTATCCCCCAGAAGATTCGAGCCCTCAACGATCCCTCAGCTCGAGGAAAACATTCCGAAGTTTACCGTTTGCTTCGCATGAACCTGAAGTCGTCGAAGAAGCTTGGCCAAGGTAAGGTCATCGTTCTCACGAGCGCAAGCGCAGGTGAGGGCAAATCATTGACCTCTTTCAACCTCGCGTACGTTTGTGCCGAAGTTGGTGAAAAAGTTTTGCTAATTGATGCGGACTTACATCGCCCCCGTCAGCATAAAATAGTCGGCGTTGAAAACGTCCCTGGACTCAGCAACGTTATCGTGGGTGAGACTACGCTTGATCAGGCCATCCAGAAGACCACACTTCAGAATCTTGATTTTTTACCCTCTGGGAGAATATCGAATTCGAGTGTCTACGGTTTGATGGATACTGACGAGATGCGAAACCTTATGGATGAAGTGCGAAGCCGATATGACCGCATCATCATGGATTCCCCTCCGATGATCGGCGCTAGCGACACGGCGCAGTTGATAAGGCTTGCGGACGGCGTGGCGATGGTGATTCAACACAGGAGGTATCCTCGAGCACTTTGCAAACGCGCTAAGGACATGATTACCAGTATGGGTGGAAATCTCCTAGGCGTCATCCTCAACAATATCAACGCCTCGCATGATTACTCATCATACTACTACGAGCACCAGTATTATTATTATTATTATACCAACGATGCGGACAACAAAAGCAAGAAAACTCGTAGCAGCTCTAAGTCGAAACAGAAGGCTTAGTGAATCGTAAGGAAATTATTACTCATGAAGTTTCAGTTTAATCGCTACTTAGCCCTTCCCGTTTTGTTATCCGCATGGCTTTCCGGATGTGCTATGGTTGGCGAGTTTATCTCTCCTTCGCCCAATATGAATTCGGATTCGTGGGCACCCCAGCTGCCTGCTGGCGTGGCCCCTCAGGGTGGGCTTTCTAGTTCTCGCCCCCTCCGGCAGGATGATTCCGTGACCGTCAGCGTGAGAGCCGGTGGTGCCGCACCGCTTGACATCTCCGACATCGTTGACTCTTACGGCAATATCACCCTTCCGCATGTTGGAGAGTTCAGGGTAGGGCAGTTGACGACATCTGAAGCAGAGAAGGCGATTCGTGCCGCTTATATCTCCAATGGTTTTTTTACGTCGCCCGATGTCACGTTGGTCTGCTTGAACACGATCCAGGAAAAACAGTATTTCATTACGGGAGCGGTTGCCAAAAAAGGAAGCTTTGAATTTCGCGACGGAATCACCCTTTGGCAGGCCATCATTGCCGCCGGTGACGTGACAGATTTTGCAGGAAGCAAGGTCAAACTCGTCCGGAATGGGGTTGCGGAGAAGTATGACATCCGGAGAATCAAGACAGGAAAAACAAAAGATCCGCTTCTGGTGCCAGGTGACATGATCGAGGTTCTCGAGAGCTGGCTGTAGCCGCTTTGTCTATGAGAGTATCTATCAATGACGACATTCTCTCCGTTGTTTAGAAGAAGATTCAGGATCGTCTTATCCTGCCTGCTCATCGTTGCGGGAGCCTTCGGCACGGTATACGCTGTTAAAGCCTCTGTTGCACAGCGTCTCTATCTGAAGACGAAGTATGGCTTCTTCCTCAACCTTAAATGCGAGGAGCCCAGCACGACGGAGAGCCTTGAAGTGGGGGCCCGGGCAATTCGGGCGTATTCGTTGTATCCGAAAAACTACTACTTTCCGACTTACGCCGCGAAATGTGCGCTTTCGGACGCAAGCGCAGCCCAAAATTCAACAGATTTCAGATCGCATCTCACCCGCGCAATCTATTTTTCAAAGCTCTCGGTGGCGATCAATCCTTATGACGAGGAAGGGCGAATGCTTTACGCTTTGATTATGGCGGAAGATGGTAGGCCCTCGGAGGCGATAGCCTACTGGCGTGACGAGGTTTTAGACCGAGAATTCTGGAATTCGGAAAATCACAATTTTATGGCCCGACTCTATCTGCGGTCGTCCAAAATCGACGACCTGAAGGCGGCGGTTGCGGAGTTGCCGTTTGTATCCGACGCCGACATGAGGAAAACGCTTCAGCAGCTTAAAAAGGGCATGGGGCAAAACTAGCTAGCGTTGGAACGAACATTATGTGTGGAATAGCAGGTTTCTTTGGGGCAAATGCCCGTCCGAAGGTTCAGCGGATGTGCGATCTTATGGCTTATCGCGGTCCGGACGACGGTGGGTTTTTTGAAAGTGAGGGGCTGGCCCTTGGTCAGCGCCGGCTCAGCATCATCGACCTCTCAGGTGGCCGCCAGCCGCTTTTCAACGAATCGGGGCGCTTAGCCCTCGTCTGTAATGGCGAGATCTATAACAGCCCCGAAATCCGAGAGGAATTAAAGTCACGCGGGCATATCTTTTCTACCGCGACCGATGTGGAGGTAATCCTCCATCTCTACGAGGAGATAGGCGACGCCTGTATCGGAAAACTTCGCGGTATGTTTGCGTTTGCGCTCTGGGATGCCGACCGCAAGCGCTTGCTCATGGGGCGCGATCACATGGGGCAGAAGCCGCTCTATTATGCGCTCCGAAATGGCGAATTGGCTTTTGCCTCCGAAGTCAAATCTGTGCTTTCAACTGGATTAATTGAACGGAAGCCCGATCTCGAGGGCCTTTGGCATTATATGTCGTTGCGCTATTTGCCCGACGACAAATCGCTTTTTGAAGGCGTTACCAAGCTTCAGGCAGGACATTGCGCCGTGTTTGAAAACGGCAGTGTTACTGTCCGCCCGTATTGGCATCTCGATGCTTTCAAAAATAAAATCTCCGGCACCAGCCGCGAGTTGACTGACGAACTCGATCGCCTGCTGATGGACTCCGTCCGCATGCATCTGCTCAGCGATGTTCCTGTGGGCTCGTTCCTGAGCGGCGGAATCGACTCCAGCCTGATCACCGCCATGATGGCTAAGATTGTGGGCAAGCCATTTCACACCTTTTCAATCGGAGTCAAAGAGCAAGACATCAATGAGCTACCGTGGGCGAGGATGATTTCCTCGCAGTATAACCTCATCGCGCGTGAAGAAATCGTCGAAGCGAATATCATCCATAAAATTCCCGAGATGATTTACCACATGGACGAGCCGGCAGACCCGTTTGGGGTCGGTGTCTACCTCGTCTCACAAGTTGCGGCAAAAGACGTTAAGGTGGCCCTCAGCGGCGATGGCGGCGATGAAAACTTCGCAGGCTATGACCGTTTTGTTGGGCAACGTCTTGCTGGCCTCTATTCCCTTGTTCCGTCTGGATTAAGACGCCACGTGTTTGGCAAGCTTTTCAATCTTGTGCCCGAATCCTTCGGCTACAAGAGTATGGCCTCTAAGCTCAAGTGGCTGAACGATATGTCGTTTTACGATGCTGGCGAGCGCTATGCTCAGAGCATGAGCTTTTTACGGTTCACGGATGAAGGTAAGCAGGCCTTGTTTACAACGGAAGCGAAGGCGAAAATTGTCGACAGCGATTCCGTAGGCAAAATTCTTGGATTCTTTAATGATGGTACGGCGTCGGAACTTCTCGACAAAATGCTCTACACCGATTTGATGACCCGAATCCCCGATCATCTGCTCGCAATCTCTGATCGCATGAGCATGGCACATTCGATCGAAATCCGTCCGCCATTGATCGACTATAAAATCACAGAATTTGCCGCCTCGCTTCCCTGCAACATGAAGCTCCACGGTAAGACGCTGAAATACATTTTGCGACAAGTTGCGTCACGCTATATGCCACAGGCACTCATCGACAGACCGAAGCAAGGATTTGGTTTCCCCATCGCGCGCTGGCTGCGAACCGATCTTGCCAAGTTTATGACGGAACTCTTCCGCGAATCGCGGTTTGTGGCGCTGGGGATTTTTCGTCAAGAGGAGATCGACAGGCTCACCTCTGAGCACATCAGCGGTAAGGCAGACCATAATTTCCGTCTGTGGATTCTCATGAATCTTGAGCTCTGGTACCGCATGTGTTTCGAAGATTGCTCAACAAGCGACATGCGCGAATTCATTGACGCAAGACGGTAGACGCCGCGCCCCTTCGACCCCCTCGACCCGAGTCGACCCGACCGGGTCGCTCCGCGGCCCTACACCTGTAGCTGGCCTCGTTGAGGCCGGAATCGTCCGCGATCACCGATCGCGGCTACAGGGCTCCGCGGCTCTCCGACCTGATTCGAGCATCGCCGTTCCGCATTCCCTCGAACTATCCTCGCTCAGGTCGATTCGGGTCGACTGCGGTGCTCGCGCCGCCTCAGGTCGATTCGGGTCGACTACCACTCGTCACTCGCCACTCGCTACCCGCGACTCGCCACTCTCTTTAAGGCAACGCGATACTACGGGCGATCATCGCGTCGATCTCGATGGCGATTTCTTTGATGAGATTCTCGTCTACAGGATTATTCACATTTAGGATGGCCAGAGAATTTCCTGTTTCTAAGTTATGCGGGTTACGCATGTCTTCGATGTTAATACCCGCCTTGGCGAGCTTGTTGCCGATGATGCCGATAACACCCGGGCGATCTTTGTACTCGAAGAAGAGCGAATAATGATTCGGAACCCAGTAGAGGCGGTCAAATTCATCGATACGAGCAATCATTTTTACGTTTTCGCCGACCGTACCGCGGACGCTGGAGCGCACGACTTCCTTTTTCTCGTTAACGGCATAGAGATCGACGGTCATCGAGTTGTCGTAGTTCTTTGAGTTGTCGACGGTGCGATTGACGTATTGCACTTCGTTTTCGGTAAGCCACGCCATGGCCTGTCCGTAGTCGGTCGAGCGATCGATGTCCTCCCAGAGGCCGCTGAGTAGCGAGAGCATGAGCCAACGTGCGTAGGGTTCTAAATGGCCATAAAAGCTCGTCTCGATGCGATTGATGGAAACGGATTTGCCGATCAGCCCACGCGCGAGCGAAGCCAGCGTGCAGGCGAGATCGCAGTAGGAGGGATCGAGGCTAGCGGGAATGTCGCGGTTGACGATGAAGCTTGTGATGCCCTTCTCATCGAAGTCGATGAGTTGCTGGGCGGCGCGTCGTGCAGCCGTTTCATTCGCCTCGTAGGTGCTGGCACCTAAGTGTGGCATCATGATGTCTGCAATGTCAGTCACAGACTTCAGGCCCTCCGCATCCTTTGCATAGACATCAGTCAGGTAACGAATACCTTTTTCCGCTTTTGCAGCGCGGATAGCGTTTTCATTGATGATGCCAGCGCGTGCGCAATTCACGAGGGTGGCACCGGGCTTCATCAGGCCAACGAGCTTCTCGTTGACGCAGCCACGGGTTTCGCTGTTTTCAGGAATATGCAAGGAGATGTAGTCGCATTCCTTAAAGATAGTTTCAAGATCAACGGTCTTAACACCGAATTGGGCAGCCCTTTCGACCGGCACGAGGGGATCATACCCGAGGATCGTGCATTCGAACCCTGAGAGACGTTTTGCCACGAGACGTCCAATGTTGCCAAGACCCACGATGCCAACGGTTTTTTCTGTGAGTTCGCGCCCCACGAACTTATTTTTTTCCCATTTGCCGGCGCGTGTGGAAATATCGGCTTCAATCACGTGTCGGGAATCCGCCAGCATGAGCGTGATGACTTCCTCGGCGACGCTGTTTGCGTTTGCGCCAGGCGTGTTCATCACGTCGATCCCACGCTTACGTGCCGCTTTGATGTCGATGTTGTCATAACCCGCCCCCGCACGGATCACGACCTTGAGCGAGGGGATGGTATCCATGATTTCCGGTGTCACTTTTTCACTGCGCACCATCAGAGCGTACGCATCTGAATGTGTCGCCGCCAGCTCTGGAAATGGGGTGCCGACATCCTGTACGACTTCATAATTGCCGTTTGTCTTGAGAGTCACAGCAGCTACTGCGTCGAGTTTAGTTGGGATGAGCACCTTTTTCATGTTTCAAGTCTTCCGTGTTTTTGATACGCTACCAAGTTGTCGCAAGAGGATGTCGCACAGAGAAGCCGATCCGGCTTGCAATAAAGAACCAAGAGCAGTGAGTATATGAAATACACCCTACCCAAAGCAAGAAATTTTGAGAGAGCCGACCTTGCCAAAAGACTGAGCTTTATCGCCGCGCTGACCTTTCTGTGTTTAACCTCGGGTACGGTATTGGCCCGGAGTCCAATGCCGTCAAACAATCAAAATCCCACGAAACAGGATGGGGGGTCGTTTGGGTCCTACGATGATGCGGGTGCGCCCCCGCTAAAGGAGCCACGCGTCATGTTCGGACGCCCAGCCATGAAGACACCCGCGGCGCAGCTAGATTATGCAAAAGCACTTGAAAACAAAGGGCGAACCCGAAAGGCGCGCAAAGCTTACAACGCGCTCGTCCATCAGTGGGGCTATTCGCCTGAAGCAGCTGTGGCTCAGCTCGGCGTGGCGGCACTCTATGAGAAGGTCGGCCATTTCAAGGAGGCGTTTCAGGAGTACCAGTATTACATTGACAATTTTGCGAATGGCACCAACGCTGAAGCGATTCGCTACCACGACCTTATGTCTAGCCAGTTTGCCATTGCTAACGCGTTGCGCGCTCGTCTGGGTAGCGGATGGTTTTCATCGCCTAGCGTTGAAATGGTTGTGCGCATGTTTGGGCATATTATCGATAATGGACCCGATTGGGAGCGCACTCCGGAGTGTATGATGCTTCAGGCGATGTGCTACGAGAACGACAAAGCGTACCTTGACGCGATCCCCGTCTACGAGGCACTGGTGAGTCGCTATCCCTACAGTCGCTTCAAGGAGGAGGCACAGTATCGTGCGGCGACGTGCCGATACAAGACCTCCCGCCTGTACCCGCGAGACGAACGCACCCTCAAGAATGCTCTCGCCTCTCTCCTGAAGGCGCGTCGAGATGCCCCCAGCCATGAGATGGCAGCGGAGACATCAAAACGGATTGCTGAGATGTCAGCGAATCTAACGGCTATGAACTTCAGTAAAGCCGAGTTTTATGATAAAATCCGCCACGATTCCGATGCGGCTATTTTAGCCTACAGCGAGTTTATTCATTCATACCCTACGGCATCCGAAGCCCCCACGGCCGAAGCTCGCATTCGAGAGCTGAAAGCCAAGAAGATGCAGCAAACCTCGAAGCGTCTCGACCCCAAAATTATTACTCAGGAAAAACAATGAAAAAAACGATAAGAGTTTGGACACAATTCACCTGCTGCCTTGGAGCAGTTTTGGCCTTAACTTCTGGTTGTGCAAATTACAACCTCGGCACGACGCTACCGGAAAACCTCCGAGACGTCTATGTGCCCAACGTGCGCAATGAATCAGGACAACCCGGTGTCGAGCGCGAACTGACAAAAGCTATTCACAAGGAAATTCAACGAGAAGGAACTCTCAGACTCGTCTCGGAAGATCGCGCGACGACGCGGCTTGACATCGTGGTCGTTGGATACCGTCAAGACTCAATACGCTATAATCGAGAAAATACAGGCGTGTCTGAGGAATACCGTATGGTCCTTCGCGCGACGACGACGTTTACCAATCTGCAGGAGCCCGATCCCGAAAAGGCGGTCATTCTTCAGAATGTCGCCGAGGGCGAGGATACGTTTCTGCGCGGTACCGACACGATTGCTGCGATGCAACGATGCCTGCCGAAAGCCGCCGCAGATCTGGCAGAGAAGATTATCGATACCTGCGTGAGTGCTTGGTAGACACGAAAATAAAAAAGCCCGGATTTCCGGGCCTTTTCAACTGAAAAATCGAATCCATTTGAGGATTAGGCTTTGACAGTCACTTTCGCGTATGCACGCGATTTGCGGCGTGCCGCTGCGTTTTTGCTGATGACGCCAGCCTTGGCTGCCTTGTCAACAGCGGAGCAGAATTTCTTGAAAGATTCTGCGTGCGAGGCATCATCGCCTACGGTGATCTCTGCCAGAAACATACGGCGAGCCGTATTCATGCGGCTTTTGTTTGCTGTATTTCTCTGACGACTTTTTTCGGATGTCTTTACGCGTTTGATTGCGCTTTTGATGTTGGGCATGGTAGAATTGCTCCTCGTGGAAACCAAAATGAATTGGAAAGCCGTTAGAATAGACTACTTATGCCCCTGAGGTCAACAAAAAATAACAACAAAAAGGTGAAGAAACGAAAAACAGATCCGAAAGGCATCGTTTTACCTTCACACGGTGCGTCTATCGCGTTCTTCTTTTCTGGTTGGGTGATGCTCCCAGTTTCGATTTCGTTGACCAGGACACTTCTTGCGGCAGAGAATGAACTGGGTAGTCGCTCTGTTCTGGGCATGTCGGGCGCATCGGGAATGTTTCTGATCGGTTTTCTTCTCTTCGCGTTGATTTACATTGCCTTTCGGGTTCCGTCGATGCCCTACGTCTTCGGTCACGAATTGACTCATGTTATCTTTGTCTTAGCGAGAGGCGCTGGCGTTAGCAAGTTTAAGGTTCGTGAGGAAAACGGAAGCGTCAGGGTGACCGAAGGCGGAATTCTTGTATTGCTTTCACCCTATTTTTTTCCGATTTATACGGTCGTGTTACTTCTCATATTTGGGGGTGCATCGCTCGTAACTCCTTTGCAAGGCAACGTGATGGGTAAGATCGTTGCCGGCCTTATCGGTCTTGCCTGGAGTTTTCATTTTTGTTTTACTCTTAACGGAATGCTACAGCCCCAAAGCGATCTAGAAGTATATGGTTTCTTTTTTTCTTTTTCATTCATTTTGATGATGAACTTGTTGACGCTTTGTTTCGTCTTTATCGCACTCTCCCCATTTTCTATGGGTGACATGTTTGCCGTGTGGAAAGAGATGATGGCGTCTACCTTGTTTTGGTTTTGGGATGCATTTTGTAATTTTATGTGGCCGGGATGAGAGGGAGAGGTTTTAGGTGTTAGGCCCTAGGCCTTAGCGAGACCCCATCCGAGATGAGAGGGAGAGGTTTTAGGTGTTAGGCTCTAGGCCTTAGCGAGACCCCATCCGAAAAGGGTTTAAACGATGGAAATTGAGAGTGCAAAGAACTCAGAAACCTTTTCGGATAATGTCAAGCTAGTCGCTAGTTGCGAATAAAAGAAAGTCTTGCACGATGAAAAAAAATAAAAGGAAGGATACAACATGAACGAAAATCATTTTGAATTGATCGTACGAGGCGTCTGCCTCTGCAACGGTATGGTGCTGTTATGCAGGAACCGAAAAGTGGGCAACGTTTATCTTCCAGGCGGTCATATCGAACTGGGCGAGAGTGCCCCTGATGCGTTGAAACGCGAGATGAGAGAAGAATTGGCGATGGAGGGGACTGCGATACAATTTCTCGGCGTGGTCGAGAATCGATTTGTTCAGACGGAGAGCGAGATTTTTGAGCTCAACCTCGTTTTTTCAGTTGGTATCGTCTGTGGCGACGTGAACACCCCGCCACAGTCCATGGAAGCTCATATCGAATTCTTCTGGTGTCCGCTGGCAGAGGTGTCAGCATCCGCTATGGCACCGACTTCACTTGCCACACGTCTTCAGGGGTGGCTGGACGGCTCTGACCCCGTGCGCTTCATCCCAATGCATACCTGAGCAAGACCGAAGCCTGCGAGGGTGACTGCGAAGGCGGTGCTGGGCTCAATGGCGGTTACCCTCATGCTGTTTGGGCTCATGAACGTCAAAAGGTAGAGAAAAACGAACAAGGGGTGTAAGGTCGAGTGGGGCTTTGTTGAATAGCAAGCCGAAAAATAGCACAGTGCCATGGCAAGACTTGTTGCGGGGGAGGACGGCAACCCTGCCGCCGTTGCCGCAAGGGTTGCTATCACCATCACGGTTACTGGAGTCTTCAACGCTTGCCAGAGTCTACCCAACGGCGTTTCTGCTGGCACAGGCGGGAGTGTTGCGCCGCCGCTACATGCAAAGACAAGCGAAGCAGAAGGCAGGAGCCAGACGGCATGCTGGCGCAGCCTCAGTCCCGTATGAGTCGCCGTCTCGGGAAACGCGTGGCAGAGTATTGACCCTGCCACTGCGACGATTGCCGCACTCAGCATGCCTTTGGAATTGGAGGCGGATGTGGCGAAGAGGGTAGCAGAGAGTAGAGCGACCAAAAGCACGAAGGTGGGTGAGGCAGGAAGAAGCTTGCTGCAAATCAGCAAAACAGCAGCAAGGCCACCGGCTACCATTCGGAGTTTTGTTGAACGTGTCACGCCCATGTCTGCTCCACACCACGGGCAGAAGCCCGTTTCTTCGGAAGGCCGTCCACACGCTCTGCAACTTATTTTTTTGAATATCACAACATTCATTGAACCGAGTAACGAATACAGATTGCCGGCATGAAGCAACTTCAATGCTGGCGGACGGCGGCTTTTGCTTCGGTGTAGGAGAGTCGGAAGAAGGAGGTCCATTGGCGCATGTAATCGATGGCGTCGTACTTGGCCGACGTTTCTCCGGCGGTTTTCCACGTGATGGGTAACGGCACATCGGGCAAGCGTTCCAGTAACGCCACGGCTTCGGGATTGGCTTCGGGACCTCCAGCATCGATGATGGCCTTCCACGCGGCGCGTAGCTCGACACCTGAGTTCATGCACATGGCTCGGACGAGCTGCCGGAAGAAGCTGAAGTGAAGTCCCGTCCAGCGTGGCTGGTACTCGAATGATTTCGCCAGATGATACGCATCGACGGCGGGATCCATGAGATTGTCAGAGGTGTAGCGCGCATGTTCTTCGGCGCGTTGCTGGACGGCTGGGTGCTCAGAGTCGGGGTAGAAGTCGCGTCGCACCGGCATACGGCGCAAGGCCGATTTCTGCGGACCCCCAGGTGTGCCGGGCTTGTAGTTCCAGAGTTTCTGTCCATCTTCGGATAGCACGTATTCCATAAAGCGCTTGGCGAGCTCGGGATGCGGGGCGCCGCGGAGTAGACTGATGGGATCGCCGCTCATGCTGGAGCCGCCGAGGGGCGTGACGTAGTTGAGACGCACTTGGTCGCCGACTTGGGTGATCTCGGCTTGCACACGGCTATAAAAGTCGATCGAGATGCCCACTGCGGCATCGCCCGAGGCGACATCGACTGGAACCTTGCCTGCACCGTCGGTGAAGTAGCGTGCGTTCGCGCCGATACGCTGGATGAGGTGCACGCCCTTGAGCCAACCGCGTTCGATGTCGTCTTGGTATTGTTGCGGAACACCTTCGGGCATAACGCCGATGGCGAGCTTGGCATCCGCAATGCGTTTTTCGAAATCGCGGATTTGCTCGGATGTCCAGCCCGCCTCCATAACGGAGCTACGACATTCGGAGTGAATGATCATCTCGAAGGCCTTGGCGATGGAGCCAGATTTGGTTGGATCGGTCACGCCAATATCGCCATAATACCGTGGATCCCTTAGATCGCGCCACTGAACAGGCTGTTTTTCAATGCCCAATTCTTTGAGGCGATCCGGGTTTGAGCAGATTCCAAAGCCGGAGAGAACCGCACTGTAGAAGACGGGTGAGCGCCATTCTTCGCCACCGAGTCCTTCAGGGAACATCTCAATTCCGTCAGCATCGGTGAGAATGCCGGCGGGGATTGCATCCTTTTCCCAGGGTACAACAGTGAGACCTTGCCGCGCGGCTGAGGAGTGATCGTAGGTTCCGCCGCCGAAGAAGACATCGATCAGGATCGTGTAAGCGTCGGCATCGTCATGGGCGCGAAAATCAGACCAGATTTCTGCTAGGACATCGTCCGAAGGCTTGCGTTTCGAAACAGCGGCATCGCTTGCGCCATCAGGCCAAGGTCGATGGGTGCGTTTGCGAAACGCGCGGAAAGAAGAAACGTATTCGCCGGTGATGTAGCGCATGATTTCGGTGGTACCGCCAATGGCGCGCCAATCGATGCGCACGGGCTTTCCAAACTTCTTGAGATGCCAAGCCGAGAAGCCGCTAGAGAATTCATCGCGGATGACGGCGATGTGCGGCGAGACCACGACGAGGACGGGATCGCCGTCCTTCCACTGGCCTAGCGGTTTGTCGTGCCTAAAGAGGAACGGGAGCGCAATCGTGAGCGCGGCGGCGAGAATGATGAGCGCATTTTTCATCGTGAGGGATCTCGGGAGGGCTTCATTCTGAAAGGGTGACGATATCCTTGCGCTGGATCCACGCTGTGACGCGACGCGCGTCATCGCGTGCCAGCATTTCAGGATTCAGTTGGAAGACCATCATCGTGAGTGTGGAACCGTCCTGGCCTTTAACGTCCATGAGGTGTTGGGCCGTCTCGCCCAAGTAAACGGTGCCGTGGATGGTGCCATCCAGGCGAAGGATGTCTTCGCCGGCAGGCGCATTCCCAACCTGGATTGTTTCGGGGCGGACAGAAAGTTTCGTTGCGGGGCCTGCATCGTATGCGGAGCCGAAAAAGTTGGGAGGTAAGAAATTGGTTTCGCCGATAAACGAGGCGACGAAAGCGTTTTTGGGCTTACGGTAGACCTCGAGGGGTGTGCCGGTTTGTTCGATGACGCCATCTTTCATGATGGCAAGGCGGTCGGCAATGGAAAGCGCTTCTTTCTGGTCGTGCGTGACGTAGACGGCGGTGAGACCGGCCTGTTTGCAGATACGGCGAATTTCCACGCGCATTTCGAGGCGGAGCTTGGCATCGAGGTTCGAGAGCGGCTCATCGAGGAGCAGGCAGCGAGGTTGGACCACGAGGGCGCGAGCGAGCGCGATGCGCTGCTGTTGTCCGCCGGAAAGTTGGTTCGGTTTGCTCTTGGCTCGTGTTTCCATCTTGACCGCCGCGAGGGCTTCCATGACGCGTCGTTCGATCTCGGGCTTCGACACTTTCCGCATCTGCAAGCCGAAGGCGACGTTCTCCGCGATAGTCATGTGCGGCCAGAGGGCGTAGCTTTGGAAGACCATTCCCGTATCGCGTTTGTGCGGGGGGATTTTGGTCACGTCGTCGCCACCGATCAGGATTGTTCCTTGGTCGGGCGTGTAGAACCCCGCGATATGTCGTAGTAGCGTGGTCTTGCCGCAACCGCTCGGGCCCAGAAGGAAGAAAAGCTCGCCAGGCTCAATCTCGAGATTGATGTGGTTGAGCGCCTTTGTCTGGCCGAAGCTTTTTACCAGATCTTGAATAGATATCGATACTGCCATGTTTTCGTCCCGTGTTGCTGGTGTTGAGGGCTGTCGTTGCTACGCTTACTGGC
>CAZUAY010000039.1:8842-18612 GCA_964618405.1 uncultured Lentisphaerales bacterium | reverse complement strand
TCGTCCCGACAAGCCGTCTCTCCTCATGCTTCGAAACGATGCCGAAGAAAAAAACCTTTGTACTTCATCCTTCGAAAAATACAGAGATCAGCTTCGGCTAATTTTAAACAAACGGCTCGCTGGGACAGCTTCGCCCCACCCTGCTCCGCATAGCGTATTCGAATTAAAAGCGAGGCCCCAAACCGGCTTCTTCACGACAGCCTCAATTGCGTACTCGTATTCAGGGAAAGGAACTTGTACTCGACACCTCATTAGAAGCGGGAATTGAACTTGCGATGGAAAAGTAGGAAAGAACTCAATTTAGTGAGGTCTGGAGATTACGGCGACGTTCGAGATTACGTTGACGTTGTTGTATGAGAACAGGCGGGCTTGCCTGTTTGACGTAGCAAGGGTGTACGTACACAGGTAAGATGCATGATGCTCCCAGTGTAGATGGGGACGCATTCAAGATTCATTGACCGTCATCAACGGCTACAGGTTTTTCTCCCCTGTGGCTGGCCTCGGTGAGGCCGGAATCGTCCGCGATCACCGATCGCGGCTACAGGCTCGCCCACTCGCAACTCACAACTCGCTACTCGCTACTTCTCCCCGATCACCGCCGAGGGTATCCATCCAGCCGCACCATCGTGCAAAACACGAGCCCAGTCCCCGTAACGCTCCCGGACTTCAATCGACGAGCCCGCTGGAATTTCGAAAAGAATCCGCGACACCGCATCGGGACACAATCGCGCAGATGCCGACACCGACAGCGATGCCGTCTCGCCTCGCTTTCGATGTAGGAACCGCAACCAGCCATCCCCGTTTGTCAAAGCTTGCTGTACCGTCTCTTCTGGTTCAGTCCGGTAAACCAAACTCGAAAGCGTATTCGTCGGCGCCTCGCTAATCACACGCACGCCAACCCGCAACCTAAAAGGCCCAGACGAGAGTTCCGTATACTCGCCTTTTAACGGGTTGAAGACCGAGAGATTGAACGCCGCCGCGCTCGTGACATTCGTACTGAGTGGAATGATCACCTGTGAACAGGAGACCACTCCATCCGCCTGCGAAGTCACGCGCGGGGGATAAACCCTGAAATCCTTTCCTGGCTTATACTCCACCTTCGTCACATCGTCGGCCGTGCCGTTGCCCACCAGCGCCCACTTGAGCGTGAGCAGATCGCCCACCATGCAAGTCCTTGGTGTTAGCTCCGCATCGAGCCTGTACTCGCCGACAGCCCCACAATAATTTTCAGGACGTCCCGCTTCTGGTGGCACCTTGACCTGCATTTCCACAGGCTCAGACTGCGCACGAAACGGATAGATCCGCCGGCTAGAAAAAAACCCCGACGATTTTACGCGTATCGCCATCTGCCCACTTAGCACAGGCGCGAAAATATTCAGTCCCTGCTTCAGAATGATCATGCTCGCAGAAAACATCAGCGTCTGGGGATTGCCCGTAGTCACTTGCCTGAATTCACTCATCTGTGCCGTATTGCCATCTGGCAAACCCTCGGTACCGACCTGACTCGATAGCTCCGCCTCGCCTAAATCGATGGACAGTCTCGCCGTCACGCGCTGGCCAACATAATACGTGTCTTGTTTCGGAAGAATCTCAAACACCACCTTCGGAGCAGGAGGTGCCCCTTCTTGCGCAAAAGCGCAGGTCACGAAAATGAGGCCAACGGCAAGCCATGCGATGAAATTTCTTACGGTCATTGCGTCACCGTCCTTTCTGCGGTCTCCTGTAACGTGGGAACTTCCGGTATCGGCTTGTCTAGCACCCGCTTGCTTGCCAACACACTACTACCAAACACCGCCAGCCCAACCAAACTCACCGCTACCAGCACCTTGCCGATTCTCCGAAGCCGTACAAATTTCAAAATCAGACCCAACCACAAAACGCCCCACATCACGGCCAACGCTTCCAGCCTCACGCTTACCGGCACACCGTAATGCCAGAAAAGTGGCACGCGATACCACGACAACGCTGTGGCAGAGTCTGCACCCTGCCACCCACCATCCCTGAGCGGATGCGCAAGCTTGTTCATGGCGCTCAGAGCGAGATCGAGATTGTTCTCAAGCTCGGGTGAAGCACCCTCGAGAGCCTCTGCTCGCTCAAAGGCATCAACCGCCTCCGAAGGAAGTCCGGCAAACAGTAACATTGTGCCGTAGTTGTAGAGCACCGCACCATTGACCGAGCCGCTATCGATAAGCTCTCGGTAAACGAGCGCGGCCTGACGGAAGTCCTCCTGCGTCCTCGCCGATGAGGCCGTTGCATTCGCTTGACGCCACACAAACGAGGCGGCCTTTTCCTCTGCGCCCAATGAGCTCGAAACGAACCCTGCCACAAAAAGCAGGATCAGGGAAAGCTTTATTCCAGAGAACAGCTCAGCAATCCGTCCACGTCGCGCTTTGACAAGTGCCACCGGATCGGCATCAGGACTAAACCCAGAGTCAAACACTTCCTGAAGCAGGCTGGCAATTTCTTCACATGTGGCAGAGTCTACACCCTGCTTTGTCAAAATATTTCGGACGTCGCTAGGGGTAAACCCACTTCCCTTCGCGCCCATCTTATCGCGAAGGAGGAGCCCCACGGCATCCATAATCTGTTGCGGTGTTTTGGCCTTGAGAATCCCACGAACCGAGCGTGAGGTGGCCGAGCTCCGCCGAAACGCCTTGCCGAACGCCTTACGCCGACGCCATGCGCCGACAACGAGAATGAGAAATCCGTACGCCGCAGGCGGAATGAGAGCAACGGCTAACACCTTGCGGCTATCGAGGGTCTCCGCTTTTGAAACACCCTTGGAAGCGACGGTGATCGCGGAAGGAACGAGTTGCTGCCGCAAGGCAAGTCGTGAGGACTCGGCATTCGTGGAAACGCCGAGAATGGCGTTGAGGTCGAGCTCCGGCGCGGGATCGACACGGAGGGGAACGGGTGCCGTGTTCACGGTCTCGTAGGTGCGCGTGACGGTATTATAAAAGGATAATTCAAACGATGGAATCTCGATCGTACCGCTCACCATGGGTCGTATCTTGTACGTGTAGCGCATGCCTGCGGCGGTCTTCTCGTGTCCGATATCACCATAGTGACGGAAGCGTTCTGCCATTGCCGAGTTTTCGAAGATTTTAGGCTCACGCATGTTTGAGGAGGTCAGGTCACCGACGATATCAAGCGTCAATTGAAGAGGATCACCCTGTCGACACGACTGGGCATCGACGGCCACACTCGCGCTCATGTGGGTACCGAGGGAACCGATGAACGAGGCAGGACGCCCCGCCTCAGGCGGAGGCGTCACCTTCACGTCGAGAGGTTGCGAAACAGCGAAAACGGAGAGTTGCTTTACTTCGGTAACGCCAGCATCTTGGGTGTAAACAACGCCTTTAAACCGCGCCGTTGGGAAGCGACAAACGCCTTCGTCCGTAGCCTTCATGGGGATACTCAGGCTATACTTCCATGCCGGTTTGCTATTCAGTTCGGATTCTGACCGATCAAAATAAAAAACCGCAGGCTGTCGCTCTTGGAACATAGAAAACATCGACAGACCAGAATTCACCGAAAAATCGTTAATCCGAAAACCGACGGCATCGCCGCGCCGCTGCATCAGCGGATTCAGAAGATCTTCAAGCTTGCGCTCGAAGGTCGCGCCCTTCACCCCACCTTCCGAAAGAAACGGAATCTCAATCAGCCCCGGCGTCTGCCCCCCGCTCGGCATTGGATTCGTGTCAACAGCGGAACCGTCGAGCTTCGCCACGATAACGCTTACGGAAATTTCAAAACTCTCGTCCAGCAAAACACGCTCACGACTTGAGGATACTTCAACGGCTGCATAGGGCTGTGGTTCTGCTCCGATCACCCGCACATCGGAAATTTGGGTGCTAAGCGTCTTGCCGTTCACCTTGACCGAAGCCGTTCCCATGGAAAAAACACCGACCTCTTCAGGGGTAATCGAGTAGACCCATGATGTACGTTCAACAGAATTTTCAGTACGCTTCCCGTTGATAATGGTAATGCTACGGTTGGACTGTGATTGTGGCTCGCCGCCTCTGATCTGCGCCTTATCGGTATTCGCGAATTGGGGTGTCGCGCCACCAGCAGGCGCACCATCCAACGTTACAAAAAGAGTAAAGGCATCCCCTATAAAGATGCTTACCGGTTTTACGTTGGCGTTAAGTTTCGGCTCTGCTGAGACAGCTGATACTGCAACCAGGAACAAAACCGTCACCATTGCGGCACTACGGCAATGGCTCATGGCATTTTTAGTTGGCCACAAAAATCTCAATAAAAACTTAAAAAATGATAAGCATCTCATATCAAAAAACATCCTCCGGCAGCGCGGTTGTGTCTCGGTTCAGCATACCGCCTTTAAAACTGTTTATTCTATCACATCCGTTGGTCACGCATCAACCGCTGACAAGAAAATTTAAGTAATCGGTCAGGCACAGGGGCTGTGCCTGACCGATTACAGTCGCTAGTCGCTAGTCGCTAGTCGCTAGTACTACGAAAGAGCCGACAGGGCTCCACCCGGATAGGTATCGGGGATTTGCATTTAGAATTAGAGAGATCACCGCATGAGATAGGCCCGCGGCGACGAGAGGAACACGCCGAAAACTCAGACCGTTCTTCCTGACATGTCCCACTCGCAACTCACAACTCGCCACTCGCCACTTCTCCCCTGTGGCTGGGTTCGGTGAACCCACAACGAACCGCAATCACCGATCGCGGCTACAGGAGCGCTGTGCCTTTTGGAGCATGGCTTGCGGGCTGGGGACAGCCCGCAAGGAGAGGGTAAAACTGGCGGTTTCACTTTTGCAATGCTTTTACACTCTCTCTGCAAGCAGTCTCTGCTTGCAGGCAACAAGTAACCGCTTCGCCCCACCCTGCTTCGCAACTCCCGAGAAACGAGGTATGGGGTGCCCCATCGGAAACTCCGCACTGCGCACGCTCTTCCGGCTTGTTCGCACCTCACAACTCGCTACTCGGCACTCACAACTTTTATACTAAACTCCCCCTTAACGACATCAACCTGCACGGTTGCATCAGAGGTGAAATCGCCTTTGATGATTTCGCGAGCAATCGGCGTTTCCAAGCCGTTTTGGATATGCCGCTTGAGTGGTCGGGCACCGTACACAGGATCGTAGCCGCGCTCCACAATGAGGTCGATCGCGGCTTCACTAACCTCCAGTTTAAGACCTCGATCATAAAGACGTTTCTCAAGCTCCTTGAGCAACAGCCGTACAATCGCATGGATCTCCTCCTTGTTCAGCGGTTTGAAAAACACGGTCTCATCGAGACGGTTCAGAAACTCTGGGCGGAACGTCTCCTTCAGAAGGGCCATCACCGCCTTGCGTGCATCATCCGAGATTTCTCCGTTCTTCGAGAGCCCCTCGAGAAGATACTGAGAGCCGAGGTTACTGGTCATGATGATGATGGTGTTGCGGAAGTTTACCGTGCGCCCATGAGAGTCGGTCAGACGGCCATCGTCGAGTACCTGCAACAAGATGTTGAACACATCGGGATGTGCCTTCTCGATTTCATCGAGCAAAACAACCGAATACGGTTTGCGCCGCACGGCTTCGGTGAGTTGTCCGCCTTCTTCATAGCCCACATAACCCGGAGGTGCGCCGACAAGGCGCGACACGGAAAACTTCTCCATATACTCCGACATGTCGAGGCGAACCATCTGGGTCTCTGAATCGAACATGTCCTCTGCCAGCGTACGCGCCAGCTCCGTCTTGCCAACACCGGTGGGCCCGAGGAACAAAAATGAGCCAATCGGACGATTCTTGTTTTGGATACCAGCACGGGCACGCAACACGGCATCGGAAACGGACTGTACAGCCTCTTCCTGTCCAACCACACGCTTGTGAAGCTCTTCCGGCAAGCGTAGGAGCTTCTCCCGCTCTGATTCGATAAGGCGCTTCACAGGAATACCAGTCCAGCGAGCAACGACGTCGGCAATTTCTTCCTCCGACACCTCTTCGTGTAGCAATCGTGACTCCGCCGTTGAGTCTTCCGTTTTCTGGAGTGCTGCGAGTTTTTTTTCTAACTCGGGAATCGTACCATAGCGCAACTTCGCGACCTTATCGAGATCGTATGCGCGCTCGGCTTTCTCGCACTCGTTACGAACCTTATCGAGTTCTTCTCGCACGCCACGGATCTTTTCGATCGCATCTTTTTCGGACTGCCATTGCAACCGCATGGCATCAGAACTTGTGCGCAAATCGGCCAGTTCTTTTCGCAAAATTTCGAGCCGATCAAGGCTCGCCTTGTCTTTCTCTTTTTTCAGCGCTGTCTCTTCAATCTCGAGGCGCATCACTTTGCGCGTAACTTCATCCAGCTCGGCGGGCATGGAGTCCATTTCCGTCCGGATAGAGGCGCAAGCCTCGTCAATGAGGTCAATAGCTTTATCCGGGAGAAAACGATCTGAAACATAACGATCTGAAAGCACGGCGGCGGAAACGATGGCCGCATCCTGGATTCGTACGTTATGATACAGCTCGAAGCGATCACGCAGGCCACGGAGAATTGAAATCGTGTCCTCCACGGTGGGCGCGTCGACCGTTACGGGCTGAAAGCGCCGTTCCAGAGCTGCATCCTTTTCCATGTGCAGGCGATATTCGTTAAGCGTTGTCGCACCAATACAGTTCAGTTCGCCGCGCGCCAGCATCGGCTTGAGCATGTTCGCCGCATCGGTCGAACCTTCTGTCTTGCCTGCTCCGACAATCGTGTGAATTTCGTCGATGAAGAGAATGATATGCCCCTCTGCCGCCTTGATCTCGTTAAGAACAGCCTTCAGGCGCTCTTCAAATTCACCACGGTATTTCGCACCGGCCATCAGCGCTGTCATGTCGAGAGAATAGATCGAACGCCCTTTCAAATTCTCAGGAACGTCGCCACGGACAATACGCTGCGCTAGTCCTTCGACGATCGCGGTTTTGCCAACGCCGGGTTCGCCGATCAGCACAGGGTTATTCTTTGTCTTGCGCGAAAGAATGCGCGTCACGGCCCGAATTTCCGAATCGCGCCCGATCACGGGGTCGAGCTTGTTTTGCCGTGCCGTCGCCACGAGATCGGTACCGTACTTTTCCAACGCCTCGTATTGAGACTCGGGGGAATCCGTCGTGACGCGCTGACTGCCCCGCACCGATTTCAGAGCCTCCAACACCCCCGCCGTATCCAGTCCCGCATTCTCGAGAATCTTATGCGTTTCGGAGCGCTTGTCGCCGTCCAGCATTGCCAAGAGCAGATGCTCGACAGAGACATATTCGTCCTTCAATCGCGTGGCATGATCCCCCGCCTTGACGAGGAGGGACTGAAATTCTTGAGAAACGTAAATCTTGCCCGACTCCGTCGACTGACTGCTCACACGCGGGAGTCTATCGAGAAGGCCTTCAACTGAAGCTTGAACCGAGACAACATTCACGCCAACCTTTTCCAAGATGCGTGGAATCAGCCCATTTTCTTGGGTAATCAGCGCCAATAACAAGTGCGGTACATCAACGGCCTGATGACTGTAGCGAGTCGCTGTCTGCTGTGCTGCCTGAATGGCCTCTTGTGTTTTTTGTGTTAATTTGTCGTTCATTATCAATCTCCTTGATAGGGATGATGCATAAACCATGCCAAAGACAATTTAAAGGCTTCGCCGCACCCTGCTCCACAGGTGAAACGGCGTAAGCGTAATATCCAACAGCCAACACTCAAATCCAATTTTCAATGGAGAAAGAAGATCCTACTGTTAGCCACAGTTGCTAAACCCTAGGGCTTAACACCTAAAACCTCTGTTGTTGAATCGACAAAGTTTGCGACAAGGTTCGCGACAAGGTCTCATCAACCCTTCGCCATAATCGTGCTAACAAGCTTGTTGAAGCGCGAGGGGTTATCGAGCGCGGTTCCTTCCGCAAGCTGCGCTTGTCCGAAGAGCAAGTCTGCGTAATCCGCGAGCGCTTCTGAAGCACTGTCGGTGGTGACGAGTCCCAGCATCTTCTCCATCACGGGATGCTTCGGATTGAGCTCCAGCGTACGGAGCGTCTTCGGCACTTCTTGATTGAAGGCCTTCATCACGCGCTCCATGTGCGCACTGTAGCCGTATTCATCCGCCACAAGACAGCAGGTCGAATCCGTTAGGCGTGATGACAGCCTTACCGTCTTCACCGCGTCCTTAAAGCGGCTCGAGAGGAAATCCATCAAGGGCTTGAAGCGCTGATCCTCTTCGGTCGGCTCCTTCTTCGTTTCCGTATCTTTCTTCTCGGTAGCATCGCCTTCGGCAGCGTCAAGGTCGAGCTCGCCCTTGTCGGCCGCACGGAGTTTTTTACCATCGTATTCACGCAATCGCTGAGCGACAAACTCATCGACGGGATCGACAAAAAAGAGCACTTCGAATCCGTGTTTCGAAAACGCCTCCAGCACCGGCGAATGCTTTGCCGCTTGGAAGGTGTCGCCCGAGATATAGTAGATTTCTTTCTGAGTCGACGGCATGCGCCCGACGTAATCCTTGAGCGAAACGGGCTTCGTCTCATCCTCCGAGAAGGTCGAGGGGAACATCACGAGTTCCTTGAGCTTGTCGTAGTTCTCCCAGTCGCTCTGCACGCCTTCTTTGAGCATGCGCCCAAACTCCTTGCAGAATTTGGCGAAGTCATCAGGACGATTCTTCTTCATGTCCTCGATGTTCGAAATGATCTTACCCACCATCACCTTGCGGATGCGACGGATGATCGCGTCATCTTGCAACATTTCGCGAGAGACGTTGAGCGCCAGATCTGACGAGTCAACAACACCACGCACGAAGGAGAGGTAACGCGGTAGCAGCTCCTTGATGTCGTCACCGATAAACACGTTGCGGGCATACAGATTCAGACCCTGCTTCGCGTTGCCGTAGAACATGTCATACGGTGCCATTCGTGGAATAAACAGCAGTGCGCTGAACTCCGTCGCACCTTCTGCAGAAAATTGGATCGTTGAAAGCGGCTCCTCCGAATCATGCGCGATATGCTTGTAGAACGCGCTCAACTCCTCTTTCGTGACTTCGTCCTTGCTACGCTTCCAGATTGCCTTCATCGAGTTGATCGTTTCGGGCTCCGCGCTCTGCTCTTCGAAGTCTGCCTCTGCTTCTTCCTCGCCCTCAGGCTTCTTCTCGTCTTTCTTGACGCTAGGATCGGGACACAACATTACCGGATACGCGATGTAATCGGAGTAGAGACGAACGATCTCGCGAATGCGCCAAGAGTCGAGATACTCGGCCATGTCTTCACGCAGATGCAAGGTGATCGTGGTGCCCGGCTCAGCCGTATCACCGGCATCGCCCACTTCGTAGCTTCCCTTGCCATCGGAAGACCATGCCACGGCGTTTTCGCCGCGACGGCGCGTCACCATTTCGACCTGGTCAGCAACCATGAACGACGCATAAAAACCCACACCGAACTGACCGATCAGCTCCGGCGCGTCGGCGCGCTCCTTCATGGCTTTCAAAAACTTTTTCGTTCCAGAAGAGGCGACCGTTCCAATGTTTTCCTCGATCTCCTGAGCGTTCATACCAACACCGTTGTCCTTGATGACCAGCGTTTTGGCTTCCTTGTTCGGCGTGATAGAAATCTGATACGGGGCTTCATCTGCCTTGGCGCCATCGGTCAGCGATTCGAAGCGCGCGCGATCAATGGCGTCGGAAGCGTTCGAAATCAATTCTCTTAGAAACACCTCTTTCTTCGAATAGAGTGAATGGATCACGAGATCCAGCAATTGGCTTACTTCGGTTTGAAATGTCTTCGTCTGTGTACTCATGTTTATAGTTTTCCTTT
>CAZUAY010000039.1:0-8742 GCA_964618405.1 uncultured Lentisphaerales bacterium | reverse complement strand
TTCTCAATTCGTAATTCGTAATTCATAATTCGTAATTTCTTCTAGCGGGGCAAGGAGGAATGGGCAAGGGGGAGTTTCTCAATTCGTAATTCGTAATTCATAATTCGTAATTTCTTCTAGCGGGGCAAGGGGGAATGGGCAAGGGGGAGTTTCTCAATTCGTAATTCATAATTCGTAATTCGTAATTTCTTCAACTACTCCCTCCCTCATACTAGTCCCTTCCTCTTCCGCCGAGAAGGCCCGAGCGGAGCAAGTAGTAAACAAGCGTCAGTAGCGCGGAAGCCGCGGCGGCGATGTACGTTAAAAAGGCCGCATTGAGCACCTTACCTGCCGAACTCGCTTCTCCTTGGCCGACAATGCCACAGACCACCATCTGCTTCTTGGCGCGCGCACTCGCGTCCCATTCAACCGGCAAAGTGACGATCGAAAACGCCACGGCGGCGGTGAAAAGCACAATACCAATCTTAATGAGCATCATGCCAAAAGGCATTTGTGAAAAAATGAAACCCCCTAAAATGAAAAAATACGAAAAACTGCTGCCGAACTGTGCCACAGGAACGAGAGCCGAGCGCCAAATTAGCGGCTTGTAGCCATGTGCATGTTGCAACGCATGACCCGCCTCGTGGCACGCCACGCCAACGGCTGAAAGACTATTGGAGCCGTAAACGTCCTTCGAGAGTCGCAGGGTCTTCGTTGTGGGATCGTAGTGATCGCCCAGAAAACCCTGAGCATGCGCGATTTTTACATCGTTCGTGCCCGACCGTGACAGCATCAGTGCCGCCGCCTGGGCTCCCGTCATGCCGCTCGAAGTCTTTATTTTCGAAAACTTTGCGAAAGTCGTTTTGACCTTGAATGTCGCAAAGAGCGACAGAAGGATCGCTGGTGCGAGCAAAATAAAATAGAGAGGATCAAAAAACATAGTATACTCCTTTTGTTTCTACAACATTTGTGTAGACAGCAAAAACCGTGCCTATCCGTATAAGCACCTCCCAATGTCACACTGAAGGGAAGCCGCTAGTGGCTAGTCGCTAGTCGCTAGTGGTTCAACTTGCTCCCCTGCAGCTGACCTTCGTTGAAGCCGCCGCTCAGTAATAACCGGGGTCTGGGGCAGAGCCCCTGCGGAAACTACGCACTACGCACTACGCACTGCGCACTTCTCCCCTGTAGCTGGCCTCGGTGAGGCCGGAGTTCAGTAATAAACGGGGTCTGGGGCAGAGCCCCTGCGGAAACTACGCACTACGCACTGCGCACTACGCACTTCTCTTTCCCTCTCCCCCTTCCGCACTGCTCACTGCTCACTGCGCACTGCGCACTGCGCACTTCTCAAGCCCCTGTCACACTCGCACACCCAGCCCAACGTCACACCTGCGCCACGATGTCCCACTTTTGCTCAATGACTGCCAAATTCATCTTAAAAATTCGCTTGGCACACCTCCTGCTATTTCTTCTCCCGTAACTCCGCGACACAAAGTGCGGAACGAAAAAAAGGAAATTAGTTATGGCAAAAATTCTTGGAATAGACCTAGGCACGACCAACTCTTGCATGGCCACCATGGAGGGGGGCGAACCCGTCGTGATCCCCAACGCCGAAGGTCAACGAACAACACCTTCGATCGTCGCTTTTACAAAAAGTGGCGAACGTCTTGTCGGACAAGCTGCAAAGCGTCAGGCAGTGACGAACCCCAAAAACACCGTCTTCTCGATCAAGCGCTTCATGGGTCGCAAGTACGATGAAGTCGCCCACGAGTGTACGCTTGTGCCTTATGAAGTGGTTAAGGCAAAAAATGGCGATGCGCACGTGAAGATTGGCGACAAGGTCTTCTCGCCACCTGAAATCTCGTCGATGATCCTTCAGAAAATGAAGGCGGACGCCGAAGCCTATCTTGGTGAGAAGGTCACGCAGGCTGTTATTACCGTTCCTGCGTATTTCAATGACTCGCAGCGCCAGGCAACGAAAGACGCTGGCCGCATCGCAGGTCTTGAAGTGCTCCGCATTGTGAACGAGCCAACCGCCGCTTCACTCGCGTATGGCCTCGATAAGAAGAAGGAAGAAACCATCGCAGTTTATGACTTTGGTGGCGGTACCTTCGACGTTTCGATTCTCGAAATCGGCGACGGCGTCTTCGAAGTGAAGGCCACGAACGGCGACACGCATCTCGGTGGCGACGATCTCGATCAGGTCGTCATGCAATGGCTTGTCGATGAGTTCAAAAAGGAGAATGGTATCGACCTCTCCAAGGACACGATGGCCATCCAGCGCCTCAAGGAAGCTGCAGAAAAGGCAAAGTGCGAGCTCTCTTCAGCGAACTCAACGGATATCAATCTCCCGTTCATCACGGCTGACGCTTCCGGCCCCAAGCATCTTGCGGTCACACTTTCCCGCGCCAAGCTCGAGCAGCTCTGCGGCGACCTCATCCAGCGTGCCAGCGCACCGTGCAGAAACTGCATGAAGGATGCTGATGTCTCCTCGATTGATGAAGTCATCCTCGTCGGTGGTTCCACCCGTATGCCAAAGGTCCAAGAGCTCGCCAAGGAAATCTTTGGACGCGAGCCGCACAAGGGCGTTAATCCTGACGAAGTCGTCGGCGTGGGCGCAGCCATTCAGGCTGGCATCCTCAAGGGCGAAGTCAAAGACGTCCTCCTGCTCGATGTCACCCCGCTCACCCTCGGTATCGAAACGCTTGGCGGAGTCTTCACGCCGCTCATCGAGCGCAACACGACGATTCCGACCAAAAAGTCGGAAGTCTTCAGCACGGCCGCCGATCAGCAGCCCTCTGTCGAAATCAAGATCTATCAAGGCGAGCGTAAGTTTGCCCGCGACAACAAGGCGATCGGCAACTTCAACCTCGACGGCATTCCGCCCGCACCGCGTGGCGTTCCGCAGATCGAAGTCACCTTCGACCTCGATGCCAACGGCATCCTCAACGTCAAGGCCCACGACAAGGGCACCGGCAAGGAGCAGAAGATCACCATCACCGCTTCCTCGGGTCTCTCCGACAATGAAGTGAAGGACATGGTTCGCGATGCAGAAATGCATGCGGACGAGGACACCAAGAAGCGTGAGGAAGTCGACACCCGCAACCAAGCCGAATCCCTGATTTATCAGGTTGAAAAGGCCGTCAAGGATGCTGGCGACAAGGTTTCCGCTGAGAAGAAGGCACCCGTTGATTCGGCAATCGAGGATCTCAAGACTGCCCTCAAGGGTAGCGACCTCGCTGAAATCAAGGCCAAGCAAGAAGCGCTCACGACCGCGATGAACGAAATCGCGCAAGAGCTCTACGCTAATGCAGCACCGGGAGCCGAAGGTGAGGCCGGAGCACCACCTCCTCAGGAAGAGGATCCTGGATCGACGAAGCAGGCTGACGACAACGTCGTCGATGCCGACTTCGAAATGATGGATGACGATAAGAAGAAGTAATTCTTTAGACACTCGTAAGAAGCAACACTTAACAAATCCCGGCTCATACAGCCGGGGCAAGGAGAAAAACAAACATGAAGATTAGACCATTAGGCCCACGCGTTCTCGTCGAACCCGTCGAGGTTAAGGAACAAGTAAAGGGCGGAATCTACATTCCTGATTCAGCTAAAGAGAAGCCGCAGGAAGGCAAAGTCATCGCCATCGGCATCAAGCGCGACGACGATGGAAAAGAGATCAAGTTCGACGTCAAGGTCGGCGACCTCGTCCTCATGCCGAAGTACGGCGGATCCGAAATCAAGATCGACGACAAGACCTACCAGATTGTCCGCGAGGAAGACCTCCTCGGAGTGATTGGATAGGAGAGAGTCGCTAGTGGCTAGTCGCTAGTCGCTAGTAATGAGTCAGAGAATCGACCATGGTAAAGTGCTACAAAGATCTGCTAGTCTGGCAGAAATCAATGGATTTGGTTGTCAGCGTCTATACGCTTACACGACCATTCCCTCCCTTCGAGATCTACGGCTTGTCTTCTCAAATGCAGCGAGCGGCGGTATCCATTCCGTCGAACATTGCAGAGGGATTCGAGCGGGGAACTCCAGGTGAATTCGCCAGATTTCTCTCTATCGCCTCGGGATCGGTGGCGGAACTAGAAACGCAGATTGTTATTGCAAAACGTCTCGGGCATATCCAAGACGCTGACGAGACTCCTCTTTCTTCACTTTGTGATGAAATTGGAAAGATGCTTCGATCCTTGCACAAGACGGTGAAGATTGACGCCCAGCAAAAGTAGTACGTTCTCGAATATCTCTGACACCTATTCGCCTCAAAGTACACGTCATTCACGCAGAATACAAACTATTAACACAGCTTTTCGCCAGCCTGACCAGCCTCGCTTTTACTAGCGACTAGCCACTAGCGACTAGCGACTAAGGAAAAACCAATGTCTACAAAACAATTAAAGTACGATAACGATGCACGCCAGGCTGTCCTGGGTGGCGTCGAGAAGCTCGCAAGAGCAGTCAAGGTAACGCTCGGCCCCGGCGGACGTAACGTCATCTTGGACAAGAAGTTTGGTGCACCGGCCATCACCAAGGACGGCGTCACCGTCGCCAAGGAAATCGAACTCGCGGATGCGTTCGAAAACATGGGCGCCCAGATGGTGCGCGAAGTCGCCAGCAAGACGAATGACACCGCAGGTGACGGCACCACAACCGCCGTTCTCCTCGCCGAAGCGATTTATCGCGAAGGCCTCAAGAACGTCACCGCCGGTGCAAACCCGATGACGCTCAAGCGTGGTGTCGAAAAGGCCACGGGCGTTGTTGTCGCAAATATCGCCAAGCTTTCTAAGAAGGTCAAGGAACACACCGAAATCGCACAGGTCGCTTCGATCTCTGCAAACGGTGACGTCGAAATCGGCTCCAAGATCGCGGAAGCAATGGAGAAGGTCGGCAAGGACGGAACGATCACCGTCGAAGAGTCCAAGACCATCGAGACCACCCTCGAATTCGTCGAAGGCATGCAGTTCGACAAGGGCTACCTCAGCCCCTATTTCGTGACCAATCCGGAGACGATGGAAGTCAGCCTCGACACCCCCTACGTCCTGATCCACGAAAAGAAGATCTTCTCCCTTCAGGACCTCCTTCCCCTGCTCCAGAACGTTGCCAAAGCTGGCAAGCCCCTGCTGATCATTGCTGAGGATGTCGATGGCGAAGCCCTCGCAACCCTCGTGGTCAACAAGCTCCGCGGCACGCTCAACGTCTGCGCGGTTAAGGCTCCTGGCTTCGGCGACCGCCGCAAGGCCATGCTCGAAGACATCGCGGTCCTCACCGGCGGCAAGATGATCTCCGAAGAGCTCGGCATCAAGCTCGACACCATTCAGCTTGAAGACCTCGGCCAAGCCAAGCGCATCACGATTGAGAAGGAAGCCACCACGATCGTCGAAGGCAATGGCAAGACGAGCGACATCCAGTCCCGCGTTTCGCAGATCAAGCACCAGATCGAAGACACCACCTCCGACTACGACCGCGAGAAGCTCCAAGAGCGCCTCGCCAAGCTCGCAGGCGGCGTGGCCGTCATCAGCGTCGGTGCCGCAACCGAGATCGAGATGAAGGAGAAGAAGGATCGCATCGAAGACGCCCTGCACGCCACCCGCGCAGCCGTCGAAGAAGGCATCGTTCCAGGCGGCGGTGTTGCTCTGATCCGTTGCCGTAAGGCACTCGCAGCAGCAATCGCGGCCGAAGAAGGCGACCTCAAGGTCGGCATGCAGATCATCTACAACTGCTTGTCCTCCCCACTCCGCCAGATCGTCGCCAACGCCGGTCGCCAAGAAGCGGCCCTTGTTGTGAGCAAGGTCGAATCCTCAACCGGTGCTGCTGGTTACGATGCAGCAAACGACGAGTACGTCGACATGCTCAAGGCCGGCATCGTGGATCCTGCAAAGGTCACACGCTTGGCTCTGCAGAATGCGGCCTCCATTGCTGGACTGCTCCTCACCACCGAATGCATGGTCACCGACGCTCCTGAAAAGGAAAAGTCGGGCGGGATGCCTGGTGGAGGCGGAATGGGCGGCATGGGCGGCATGGACGGCATGATGTAATTCCCAGCACGCTGCCTCGCAACGTGCAAAGACATCCGAAGGCCCGCGCTCACAAGGCGCGGGCCTTTTTGTGTCGATTTTCAATTCGTAGAAACTCCGACGTTATCCCTTTTTTCCCGTCTTATCGTATGGACTTAAGATAATCAACGGTCTCAGCAATATCTTTCGCTTGCTGCTCGCCATGGATTTCGCGTTCAATGATCAAATCTCCATCAAAACCAACTTCTTTCAACTTCCTGATAAACTCCGGATAGCGAACCATTCCATCGCCCACCTTCACCTCTGGTCCCAACTTCGCTCCTGTTGTCGGTACGCGTCCATCCTTAGCATGAATGCACCGGACGTGCTTGCCAAAAACCTCCAACGAATCGATCGGGTTCCCACGACCGTACATCAGAAGGTTCGCGGGGTCTAGATTGATTCCGAGATTCTTAAGTCCAACGGCTTCGATGTAACGCAACAACGTTATCGGAGTTTCTTGCCCTGTTTCAAACCAGAAACCAATGCCCAAGTTGTCGCAGTAGCCCGCAATATCTTGAATAGCCACACAAAGCGGCTCAAAATTCTCATCGGTCATATTCTCGGGAAGAAACCCACAGTGCGTGACAATCGCGGGCACGCCCATTTCGACCGCAAAATCGGCCCAGCGCTTCAACGCCTCGATGCGCGCCCACCGGAATTCAACCGGAACAAGACCTAAAGTAACAGGCCCGCGGGTAAAATTCCAAGAGGCCGGACCGGGAACACCCGCCCAAAAAGCATTGAGACGAACGCCTTGATCGGCCGCCCGCTTCCGCATCGTTTGGGCAATTTCCTTTTTGCAAAAAGCAGAATTCCAACTCACCACTTGACAACAATCCAACCCAAAGCTGCCTACTTCGTTAATTCCGGTACAATCAGAATTAAGACTGCACATCACACCTATCGACATTTTTTTGTTTGCGCTCATCCATCCCCTCCAGAAGGTCACCCGTTTGTAAATAAAAAAAACTTAGATTATTTTAACACAAGGCTACCGTCTTTGAAAGCTCCCATCTTGCTGCTCATGGATTCGTAATCGGTGGGTGACCGAGGAAGAGCTTGGGGTCATCAAAGTTGAGGAAAAACTGTAGGGAATTTGGCTTTTATCCTAATCGTAATCGTACAGGAACAATCAGCAACCTCGGTCAACCGAGTACGGCACACGCCCCACTGGATCAAGCGATTTCGACACCTGCCGTAGCGTTGCAATACCATTCAAACGGGCTTGAATCCAAGCGGGAATGTCATCGGCATAGCCAGATGGCATATCGATAATCGCAGCGCCACAGGCTCCACAGCAACCGCCGGGGGAGACAATCGAAGCCTCACAATTTGAGCAGGTACGCGCGAGTAGTTCGCCACAAAGGATGCAGTGGCGTCCCGCTCCTGCAGTGCCCAGCGGCATAAAATACACATCGTCGCCGACTGCGTAGGGCATGTTTGACGGACAGTTAAAATTCGCACAAACCGCAACACCGGCACCTGAGGACAGAACCGGCACCAGAAGAGGAATTGCCTCCGGAAGTTCAACCTTGAGAATGCTGGCTACTTTCACAAGGGAATCGTGGGCCATCGCTTCGCGGCGGCCAGCCTCCATCATGCTCACAGCCGATTGCTTGCACCCCACCTGCGCGGCCAACGCCGACTGGGTGATGCCAGCATCGATACGCGCCTTGCGCAGGAGCTTGTGTAGGTTTTCTATTCCGTCTTTTGTCATGTGCTAGAGTATGCTCTAAGAGGAGCTTAAACTTCAAGAAAAACTTATCAACAAGCGTTGATAAGTCTGTTGATAAGTTTATTTTCGCTTGATTTATCACAAGGTTATTATTTTACAAGTCGTTGATTGCAAGGAGTTTATAAACTTATCAACAGAGTTATCAACACTTGATAGCTAATAAATAATTACCCACAAAGACTAAAAGCAAGTCGTTTGTGAAGAGGACTAAAGGTCGATCTCAGACAATACTTCACCATCAACGGACATGATGCGAATCTGATTGTTATCCAGTAGACCGTAGGCGTGATTAGAAGAGATCTTTGGCAAGGAAATAGAGCCAGGGTTTACAACGAAAACACCGTCCTTGTTTTCAGCCTGAATCAGATGGGTGTGGCCATAGAGAAAAACATCACCCTTTTTCAACATAGCACGAGTCGAATCGTTGTAGAGATGTCCGTGCGTTAAGAAAAATCGCCGCCGTTCCAAAATCACATAGGAATAAATGGCCATGGCAGGAAATGAAAAGCACGAGATGTCAGCGTCGCAATCACAATTACCTCTCACGGCTATAATCTGGCTAGCGTATTGATTGAGTAGCCGTGCCGTTTCGCGTGGATTATATTCTCTGGGCTCCTTCCAGCCTCCGCGATATAAAATGTCGCCAAGCACCCATAGGTAATCCGCTTTGACCTCCTCAAATAGGCGAAGCGCCTCTTTTGCATAATAAACACTTCCGTGAAGGTCTGCCAAAAACATTATTTTCATGTAACCATACCCTGTTAAATACCAACGCCGAAGCCAATTCGCATAAAGACTCCTCCATGAGAATGCAGAGAGGATATTCGTTCTCATGTTCCTTGTCAAGACTCACAGATGCGTTTGCAAAAATGCTTGGAAAAACCGAACCATTGCCGCATACGTTATTAACCTCAAAAGCATGTAATCGGTCAGTGACGGGGGGTGACGCCTGAGATCTGCTCTGCTGTGCTATCA
>CAZUAY010000038.1:0-18897 GCA_964618405.1 uncultured Lentisphaerales bacterium | reverse complement strand
TTCGGTACGAATCGTCCTCCCGCACAGACGTTTTACATTCCGATGCCGGAAGATCATCTGCTGACGGCTCTGAAAGCCATTTCAGCGTCTGGCCCTAGTGCGCCGATGCAAACCTATATTTCCTTGGCAATCTTTGTCAATGGGACGGTTATCTATTACGATCAGTGGGAAAATGGATATGATCGCGATATCGCGAATCCGAACAATCTCTACTCATCCACGAATCTAGGTGGAACCCAGATTTGGGGCGACGGTGATCCATCGAACGGTTTCCCTCCGGGCTATCCGAATGATGTGCTGTATTCGGGGAATGTGATTATTTTAAACAATGCCATTAACCCCACGACGCGCAAGAGCGTTATCGACTGGGATGGTGGCGATAAAATTGGGGCAACCAAACCGATCGCCGTGACGCGTGCGGGTTGGGCTTCTGGATCCGATACCTTGCTGGCTGGGGCCAACGAGGTTTACGACACAGTCTTCTTTGGAACGGAGTTTCAGAGTCCCGTCGGAATCAACTCTCCAGATTCCTACCAGATGTTCGAATACTCGGCGATGATGATCATGGCCAGTGCTGATAATACCGAGGTTAAAGTTGATGCTGATCGAAACGGTTCGTTCGAACAAATTGTCACGATTAACGAAGGCGAAACCGTTTTTGTTAATGGTGGCGTGAAAGTGGGAGGGCGCGTGGTTGCAGATAAGCCTGTGCAGGTCGATCTGCTGACGGGCGACATCGGTAGTAACTACGAAAGCCGTTTCTTCCGTTTGCTGCCTACCTCCACGTGGACTTCTGCACTGACCGCTCCTGTTGCTTCTGCCACTACTGCCAATGACACGCCCTCAGGAACCACGGTTTGGTTGTACAATCCCACCGCATCCTCGATCACCATTCGGCAGACTTCTCGCAACAAGTCTAGTTCCAGCACACTGTCTACGAGCAATATCACAGTACCCGCTAATGGTAACGCCAGCGTGGTGCTTACCGAAGGTTGCGCCGCACGCTTTGTCAGTACTACAGGAGCGAGTTTCTATGCACTTTCTACTATAGATAGTACGGCTAAAAATAGCAACGGCTCTGGAAACCAGACGTGGGATTGGGGCTACGCCCTCGTTCCCGACGATGCGCTCACGCCGCAGGTTCTCGTTGGCCTCGGCATCGGCCGTGATCCAACCTCCTCGACAAACCCCAAAGAAAACGGGTCTCCGGTCTGGGTCACACCGATCGGCAATGGGAACACAAAAGTTCGTGTGTACGTGGACTACGATTCCGATCCAACAACTGGATCGGCTTCTGGTGTGGATGCGAACGGTAATAAGTACGATGCTTACTATGATTTGAGAGAACTCGTCAGCCAAAAAGTATTCAACCCATCGGGTGACCAGACGGGCGTTTTGATCTATACCATAACGGACGGCGTCAAACTGGCTGCCGCCTGGGGAGCTGATCCCAAGAATACAAGCCCTGGGGCTCCCGGTCTCGATTTTGGAACAGGAATTCCGCCGCTTCCCGCATTTTTTATGCAGAAGACTTCTTCGTTGCATGCCGATAGTGACGGTGACGGTTACATCACGCCAAATGACGTCATTCGCTACGACATCTTGATTGAAAACACCGGTCGCCAGCCGGTCACAGACCTCACCGTTCGCGACGTGCTTCCTGCGGCCGTTACATACGTTGAAGACTCGACAACGTTTACTGCGGTGAACGGCGCTGTCTCTCCGATCTCCGATCTTGCCGCAACTCCTTGGTTCCCTCTTGGCAAAGCGGGTGGCTATGCATTACCTGGATTCCTTCCGGTCGCCGGTACGTGGCACGTCGTCTACGACACGAAGGTCGGGCCTTTTAACGCGAACTCGGGTCTTGAAAGTATTCAAAACAAGGCGTCAGTTTCCAGTGGCGGAACGGTCTACACCAATGGCGTCATCGATGCCCTCCGTGGTCGCGTAGGCGACTATGTTTGGCTTGACACCAATAGGAACGGCATCCAAGATTTCGGCGAGACAGGTGTAAACGGTGTCAGTGTTCGTCTCTTGAATGCAGATGGAACTCAGGCCTTTAACGACTTTGATGTTCCGTATGAGTTTGTTACCAAGACACGCGATGGCGGCGGCGATGGTTTTTACCTCTTTACCGGCGTGCGCCCCGGGCAGTACATCGTGGAGTTTTTAACACCTTCAGGATACGTGTTTACGCAGCATAGCGCAGGAAGTTCTGCAGACAAAGACTCTGATGCAGGTACAGGCACGACCCCGAACGCGACGGAGGAGTTTCGTCTCGATGGTGGACAATTCAAGCTTGACGTTGATGCTGGCCTAATCAAATTGAGTTCCATTTCTGGTTCCGCTCTTATTGACCAAAACGGTGACGGCATTGTGAATGCGGAGGATATCGATCCTATTTTTGGGGTGACGGTTGAGCTCCTGAATGGCGGAACCGTTGTCGCGACGACGACAACGAAAGCAGATGGATCGTATTCGTTTACGGGGCTCTTGCCGGGTAGCTACACCGTCCGCGAAACAGATTTGCCGGGCTGGGTTAGCACGAAGGACACGCAGGGTGCTGCTAAAGACAATAAGGTCAGCGTTACGTTGACC
This sequence comes from uncultured Lentisphaerales bacterium, assembly GCA_964618405.1. Classification (GTDB taxonomy): domain Bacteria; phylum Verrucomicrobiota; class Kiritimatiellia; order RFP12; family UBA3636; genus JBBQIY01. Next base: position 16,299 of record CAZUAY010000038.1, on the reverse strand, counting down.
TTTGGGCAGGTCTCCGTGGGAAACAACTTCTACGATACGATGCCCGTCTCGATCGGGGATCGCGTCTGGGTCGATGCGAATCGCAATGGCATTCAGGACGCTGGCGAACTCGGCCTCGCCGGTGTTAGCGTTCAGCTTCTGACCAATGGAGTCGTTGCGGCAACGACGACCACGGATGCTAACGGCAACTATCTCTTCGAGAATAAAAACCCTGGAACTTACAGCGTCAAATTTATTCCGCCAGCCGGATACGCTTTCACGCTTCAAAATGCTGGTTCGAACGACGCCGCAGATAGCAATGCTGCGGCCGACGGGTCTGTCGCAGCTTTCACGCTTCCATACGGAACGGTTGATCGCAAAATCGATGCAGGCGTTTACCGTCCTAGGACTGGCGTTGAAATCGTCAAGACAGCAGGAAACGCTGCCGATGGCACCACGCTGACTATCAACGGCTCCGCCAACGTTGTTTATACGTACACGGTCAAGAACACCGGAGAGACCTATCTCTCGAACCTGATCGTTACCGACGATAAGCTCGGTGCTGTTGGCACCGTTCAAGGTCCTCTCGCTCCGAACGCCACGACGAATATAACCAAGACGGCCACGAATGTCTCGGCAACGGTTGTGAACGTCGGCACCGTGACAGCCACACCGACCGATGTGAACGGTACCGCCTTAGCTGGATTTACTGAAGTCACGGATACGGATGACGCGAAGGTCTTCGTGATTCCTTATGCCTCAATTGGCGATTTCGTTTGGGTTGACCTCAATGCAAACGGCATTCAAGATGCTGGCGAGCTTGGGCTTGCTGGCGTTACCGTCAAACTTTACAAGGATGGCTCGCAGGTTGCGACGACCACTACAGGATCGAACGGCAGCTACCTCTTCGAAAATCTTCTCGAGGGAAGCTATTCCGTTGGCTTCGCGACCCCGTATGGCTATTCTGTCACGACGGCTAATGTGGGTGACGATGCCAAGGATAGTGACATTGCTGCAACGGGTCTCACCAGCGCATTCCCACTTGTGGGCGGGGCCAATCGAACCGACATTGATGCCGGTTACGTTCGTAAGTCTGCATCGGTGGAAATCGTGAAGACGGCCGGTGATGCAGCAGATGGCACGGTGCTGAGCTTCCAGGGCACGAACGATGTCATTTACACCTACACGGTCAAAAACACCGGTAGCACGTTCCTCTCGAACCTTGTGGTGACCGATGATAAGCTTAACGCTGTCGGAACGGTGGACGGCCCACTCGCTCCGGGTGATACGGCCACGCTGACCAAGACCGCCACCTCCGTTTCGGCCGATGTCGTTAACATCGGATCCGTGACAGGAACGCCTTCCAGCTCGAACGGAACGCCTCTCACTGGCTTTACACCCGTTACGGATACGGACGATGCTTCAGTCGTTGTCATCCCTTATTCTTCCATCGGCAACTTCGTTTGGAACGATGTGAACAAGAACGGTATACAGGATGCTGGCGAGGCAGGGCTCGCTGGGTTCGCCGTTACGCTTTACAAGAGCGGTGCTGAATTCGCCACCACCACAACAGATGCGAATGGTGGATACAGCTTCGGGAACCTCCTCGAAGGAGATTACTCTCTGAAGTTCACACCGTCCTCGACCTATTGGGCGGCACCGCGCGATGTGGGATCAGACGCTACCGATAGCGATATCGATGCGAATGGCGTCATCGCAAACTTCCACCTGGGAGCGGGTGTCAACGATGCCACGCGCGATGCTGGATTCTACCGACCAGCGGCCCGTGTTAAAGTTGTCAAGACAGCCGGAGCCGCCGCAGATGGTGCGACCTTGACGATCAACGGCTCAGCCGATGTCACTTACACCTACGTTGTGGAGAACACGGGAGAAACCCATCTCTCAGGCTTCAGCGTCATCGACGACAAGCTCGGCACAATCGGGCCGATTGTTGGAACACTGGCGCCGGGCGCAACGGAAACACTGACGAAGACAGCACTAGCGATTACTACCAATGTCGTCAACGTGGTCACGGTCACAGCGAACCCAACTGACGAGAACGGTGCGGATCTGGACGGTCTTGCGGATGTTGCGAGCACTGATGATGCTCGCGTCGAAGTAATCCCCTATTCTTCAATTGGCGATTTCGCTTGGGTTGATCTCAACAGCAACGGTATTCAGGATAATGACGAACCAGGTCTTCCCAATGCTAGCGTTATTCTCTACAAAGACGGCACGCAAGTTGCCACAACTACGACAGGCACTGCCGGTAGCTACCGCTTCGAAAACCTCCTTGAGGGAAGTTACTCTGTCGGATTCACGACGCCTTATGGCTATGCCATCACGACTGCCAATGTCGGCGATACGGCTCTGAACAGCGACATCGCGACGGACACGGGACGTACGAGTGCATTCCCACTTGTGGGCGGCGCGAATCGAACCGATGTTGATGCAGGGTACACTCGACTCGCAGCCTCTGTTCAGGTCATGAAGACGGCCGGTGATGCAGCAGATGGCACGGCACTGACATTCCAAGGCACGAACGATGTCGTTTACACTTACGTTGTCAAGAATACAGGGTCGACCTATTTGACAGATTTCATCGTAACGGATGACAAACTTGGTGAAGTCGGGCCACTTGTTGATCCGCTCGCTCCTGGCGCCTCGGTTACGCTAACCAAAACGGCTACCGCTGTTTCGGCAGGCGTTGTAAACCTCGTGACGGTTACCGCGACACCTTCAGATTCCGATGGAACGGTTCTGGTTGGATTCGTTGATGTGACAGACACCGATGCGGCGTCTGTTATCATCGTCCCGTATTCCTTCATCGGCGATTTCGTCTGGAACGATCTGAATAAGAACGGTGTACAGGACGCTGGCGAGCCCGGTCTCGCTGGGTTCACCGTCACGCTTTCCAAGGACGGTGCTCCGATTGCTACGACAACCACAGATGCCAACGGAGGCTATGGTTTCAACAATCGGTTGGCAGGCAGCTATTCACTCACGTTCACGCCTCCGTCGTCCTACCTCGCCACAACGGCCAATGCGGGCAACGATACTGCAGCGGATAGCGATATCGACGCCAATGGGGTCATTGCCAGCTTCAATCTCGGTGCAGGCGTTATTGACCGTACACGTGACGCCGGATTTGTTCGCCCTGCGGCGAGCGTTGAAATCATCAAAACGGCAGGCGCGGCGGCTGACGGCGAGACGCTGACGGTTTACGGCTCAGCGGATGTGATCTACACTTATGTTGTCAAAAACACGGGTGAGACCTACCTCTCCAACGTTGTCGTCACGGACGACAAGCTTGGTCCTATCGGAACGATCGCAGGACCCCTCGCCCCAGATGCCAAGGCGACGTTGACGAAAACCGCTAACGGCATTGCAACCGATGTTGTGAACGTGGCCATTGTTACCGCAAATCCGACAGACGTGAACGGGGATGATTTGGACGGACTTGAAGATGTTACCGATACGGACGACGCCAGTGTCAAAGTGATTCCGTATTCTTCCATCGGTGACAAGGTTTGGATCGATGCCAATGCAGATGGTATCCAGAATGTTGGCGAAACTGGCCTGGCCGGTGTGATCGTCCAGCTTTTCAATACCAATGGAACGGTTGTGGCAACCACGACCACAGACGTGAACGGCAATTATCTCTTCCAGAATCTGTTGGAAGGTTCCTACTCGGTTGGCTTTACCACGCCATACGGCTATGCTATCACCACGGCCAATGTCGGTAGCGACGCCACCGACAGCGATATCGATCCGAATACGGGTCGCACGGATGTGTTTGCTCTGAGTACGGGGATCAACGACGTGACGCGCGATGCGGGCTTCACTCGGCTGAATACCTCTGTCGAGATCGTGAAGACCGCCGGAACGGCACCGGATGGCACGGTGCTGAGCTTCCAGGGCACGAACGATGTGGTTTACACGTATGCGGTCAAAAACACCGGGAACACGTATCTCGTGAACCTTGCGGTGACGGATGACAAGCTTGATGAAGTAGGAACGATTGCAGGCCCACTCGCGCCAGGAGAGACGGCTACGCTGACCAAAACGGCCAGTGCCGTTTCGGCTGATGTCGTCAACATCGGTACGGTCACTGGAACGCCTTCCGATTCCAATGGCGTGGTGCTCGATGGCTTTACACCCGTTACGGATACGGACAACGCCTCGGTTGTTGTCATTCCTTATTCCTCTATCGGCAACTTTGTTTGGGACGATGTGAATAAGAACGGTATCCAGGATGCTGGCGAGGCAGGGCTCGCTGGGTTCGCCGTTACGCTTTACAAGAGCGGCGTTGAATTCGCCTCTACAACGACAGATGCAAATGGCGAATACAGCTTCGAAAATCTCTTCGAAGACGACTACTCTCTGAAGTTCACGCCATCCTCGACCTACTGGGCTGCACCGCGCGATGTGGGATCTGACACGACTGACAGCGATATTGATGCGACAGGCCTCACAGCGAGCTTCCATCTAGGAGCGGGCGCCAACGACACTACGCGCGATGCTGGATTCTACCGCCCGACCGCAAGCGTTAAAGTCGTGAAAACGGCCGGAGAGGCTGCCGATGGCACGACCCTGAAGATCAATGGTTCTGCCGACGTCATCTACACCTACGTGGTGGAGAACACGGGCGAAACGTCGCTGTCGAACTTCAGCATTTTCGACGACAAGCTTGGTGAAATTGGACCCATTGTTGGTACGCTCGCCGCAGGCGCAACGGAAACATTGACGAAGACGGCTCCGGCAGTTTCCGCCAGCGTTATCAACGTGGTCACGGTTACCGCGACGCCAAGCGATGAGGCCGGTACGGCGTTGGAAGGTCTTGAGGTTGCTACCGCAACCGATGATGCTCGCGTTGAAGTGGTTCCGTATTCCTCGATTGGTAACTTCGTCTGGGTTGATCAAAACCGCAATGGCATACAAGATGAGGATGAACTCGGCTTAGCTGGCGTGACGGTTGTGCTCTACACGAACGGCGTTGCGATCGCTTCCACGACGACAGATGCAGATGGGAAATATGCTTTCGTCGACCTGCTAGAAGGCAGTTACCAAGTCGGGTTCTCGACTCCGTCTGGCTACCGACCGACTGCTGTGGATGTGGGGGGCGACGATGCTGACAGCGATCTCGATTCCACAACAGGCCGCACGAGCGAATTTGCGCTTCAACCGGGTGTTGCAGATACGACTCGCGATGCAGGCTTCGTCCTCTTGACCGCAGACGTTGAAATCGTGAAGACGGCAGGCAATGCCCTCGATGGGCAAGTGCTCAGCTTTATCGGCACCGCGGACGTGGTCTATACCTACGTCGTCAAAAACATCGGCGAGACCTACCTCTCGAACTTGATCGTTACCGACGATAAGCTCCTCTACATTGGGACTGTTGCCGGACCGCTGGCACCGAATGCGACGGCAACACTTTATGCGACGGCATCTGCTGTCTCCGAGAGCGTAACCAACATTGGCTCGGTTGTAGCCACTCCGACGGATTCTGAGGGTGTGGCGCTAGTCGCATTAGCTGAGGTTACGGCTAGCGACGATGCTGTTGTCGAGGTGACCCCCGAAACGCCGACGCCGGATCCGACGATCTGCGACTTGCTAGACTTTGGTAAGTCTTTCAATGCGGTGCTCTTTGGGGACCTCACCGTTAGTGGCGGCGATACCGAAGGCAACCTGCTCGTATGGGGCGATGCCTCTCTTCCGGCTGGCTACAGCGTTGGTCATACCAACGTCGAGAGCCAAAGTTCGCCCATGCCTGTCGCGGGGACTTACGATGACGCACTGATCGTGGGTGGCGATTTATATATCGGCCCGCAGGGGGTTAACGGCAACGTCGTGTACGGCGGTGCCTACAGTGGCTTTGACCGAGTTTACCAACCCTACGCTGTGCGTCACGTTACTCCTGTAACCCTTGATGCCACCGGAAACGTTCCCGAAGATCATTCCGGAATGACGCGCGAGGAGATGCTGGCGAAGGTTACTGAGGTTTCAGCACGAGTGAGTGTTTGGGAGGAGCGCGGTGTTGTTGCAAAGACAAACTCCGTCGACGGCAGTCTCTTCCTTGTTGGAGACGACATAGAGTTGAACATCTTTGATATTACTGCAGAACAGTGGAGTGGCGTCGTAGCAATAGATCGAACGATCGATGTTCCCTCAACGAGTACGGTCATCATGAATATCCGAGGAGTAGACGTCAACATTTCTGGAGGTCAGATCAAGCTTCCCGCAGGCATGACGTCGAATCAAGTGCTGATCCATTATGTTGATGCCGAAACGATAACTGTTAGCGCATTTAACCATGAAGGATCGGTGCTGGCACCTGTTGCAAACGCCACTTTCTCTGGTGGTTCTGTGCAAGGTCTTGGGATTTTTGGCGGCACCGTGACGACATCGAACGGGTTCGAGTTCCACAACTTCCCGATGAACGTCTTCGATTGCCCAACCTATCCTTCGGTTCGGCTCGTGACCACTGCTAACGATGCCCACGACGGCTATGTGCTGAAGATTGCATCTGCGACAGATATCCTGGTTCGCCAGACGGTTGTCAACAGTGGGTCCTCTTGGCTCCGCTCGGTTACCCTCACGGCAGCTGATGGCAGCGTTGTGACTCTCGATGACTTGGCTCCAGGTGGCGTTGCTGTCTTCGACACGACAATCCACAATATGGGTACAGACATCGTCTACACAGCTTCGGTTGTTGCGAAGCCTTCCAATGCCGACGGTTCGCGCATTGATGGGTTCGCTTCGCTAGCGGCCAGCGACATCGCAGGGGTGGTGTTCTATGACGAAACCCTTCCTGTTGACCCAGAGAATCCTGAAGATCCAGAAATACCTCCGACCTCAACGGTCAAAGCCGACCTTGGCATTGCAGAGGACGCAAGCATCTGGTTCATGGTTCAACCAACAACGACGGGCGAAGTTTTCTCTGTCAGTGTCAAAGTTGAAAACAGAGGTGATGGAACTTCTACGAGCGGAAAAATTAAACTCTACCTCGTCGACATTAACCATTCGCTAACGAATGCTGAGCCAGGTGAAATGCCGGCCGCCACGTTTGACCTAGGCCGGTTCATCCCGGGTGAGATGAAGGTGTTCAACTTCAAGGGTCTTGTTTCTCAGGCAGTCTCAGGGCATTACCGCGTGCTGGTTCTGATCGATCCTGATGGCGAAATTCCCGAATACTCCAAGGGAGATAACCATGGAACACTGTACTATTGGTTGGCAGCAACAACGCTTCAAATTTCGATTGGACCCGATGGAATCACGCTGACGTGGAACAACGACTGGGGACAAGTCTACACCATCCTAGTCAGTTCTGATCTCGAAGAGTGGAGTCCGTATGCTGGCTACGAAGACATTCTGTCCTCTCGGGATGACGATGGCTCTACCGAAAACACGGTCACCTTGCCCTTCACGGACGAAGTCCAGTTCTTCAAGCTTAAAGTCATCCAACAATAGTTATTCGAGTAATAATGGTAACCTACGCATGTCGCTAACTTGTAGCCGCGATCGGTGATCGCGGATGTCCCCCAAACTTTGTCGCTAGCTTTGTCGTGAGCTTTGTCGAATACCCCTGTAGCTGCGATCGGTGATCGCGGACGATTCCGGCCTCATCGAGGCCAGCCACAGGGGGAAGTGGCGAGTTGTGAGTTACGAGTTGTGAGTCACGAGTGTACCCAAGTTTATATTTTTATATTTTTCTATAGATATACAAATTGACTACCTCGTTTCATTGTGCTAGGCTTCATTCTGTTTTATAGAAAGTTAAATGCGGTAGCGAAGCATCCGATAAAACTTTAGATAGACGGTCATCTCAATATTCCCCGATGGGAAAAGCTATGCAGACAATGAAGCAAGATCCCAGGAAAACTGAACGCCGAATGGTAATCCTATGGATCGCCCTGTTTGCAACGCTCACAATCCACGCACGTCCAGTATCCGTTCCGGAACTCCCTTCGGCAACGTTTACCGATACAGAGATTTCGACAAACGTCGCCATAACAGTCTGGACAGAGCATATACGTACGTTCGGAATCGTTCTTTCGCTCGACGCAACGCCGTCTAACAATGTACAACTTGCATTCGGCAATGACGCTGATGCAGACGAGCAACTCACCGATGAAGAAACAGACTTGACGCTCGGCTGGGACTGCGGCGCATGGTTCGTCGTCTCCGATGAACCCACGAACAGCTTTACAGCTATCGCACCCGGAAACACGGGCATACGTCGCGAAATCAGTTTCATCGTGTACCTTGACTCAAATGGGTTTCCGTGTCATCTGGATACCTTCGCGGATGGGGTGCCGATATCATTCGCAGGACTGGACGGCAGCTCTCCGCCCGAATGGCTTTTCTCTAAAACGTGGAACACGGTTAAGAGAACTGCACGCGGCGTCGATGTGCATAACGACCATGTTTCGATTAAGCTCAACACCGATCCTGTTGTTTTTCTGTTGAGATAGGTTATGAACGGAATACACGATTTTACTGTTCTTGCGAATATTGGACTCCCATCGAATATGACAGGGATATTTCTCACCTTAGGTTTCTTTCTTGTCTGCTTTGCGTTCCTGATTAAACAGGCCTTCGGAACGGAGCCATTTAGGCGTCTGACCGCCGGCTTCAACGGTCTGCCGCGTCAGGTTCAAATAACGGTACTGGCTATCGCTGCCGTCGGCATCGTCATCGGCGGAAGTAAGCCTGAATCCACGCCTCTCAGGTCTCCGTTCATCAACGTCAGTCAACTTCCCTCAGACGCATCGATGCAGATCGTGGACGACCTTGCGTTTTCAGAAGAGGATGTTGCGCTCAGGAAGGTGCTCTCCGGTGTATCCATTGACGAGACCCTTGATCTCTCACCCCCGATGAACGCCGTCGTCCATGAGCCGTGGCGTTTGCGCGGTGCCGCCGAAAACGGCTTCTGGGTCGAGCTGGACACGCCCTTCCCGATAAGAACGAATGCGTACGACGCCGTTTACGTATCCTCCTCCGGAACGCTCGCTTTCGGGCGACGTAAAAGTTCCTCCCGAGCCACCCTGCTCCCGGATAGGAATCACCCCTCCAGCATCTTCCTCGCTCCGCTCCAGACCGTGCTGGGAATTCCACCGCAGGCGCGGTGGAATTCAATTACGAATGATGAATTAGGAATTACGAATTCTTTGTTCTGGCATGATGTCACCGACTCCGGTTCAATACGATTCACGTGGCGAAACGTACTGCTGGGGCGAGAGACCAACGCTCCCGCATCCTTCCAGGCCGAGCTCTTCCCGGGTGGGGACTTCATTTTCAGATATGATTTCAGTTCCCTAGCCCCTAACCCTTTATCCCAAGCCCCTGATTTCGTTGTCGGGGTACAAGACCAAGAGAATGCCAAGACCGCCCTGATCGCAACCGAAGCGTTCGGCTGTTCCGAAACGAATCACCTCTGTGGAACCATCTACGGTCTTGATGACAGCGGAAACGGCACGAATGTCTTTTCAGTACCGCTCTGTGTACTTGTCACCAACACGCCTCAATTCACCCTCCACTGGACAGACATCAGCGATCTTAACCTCTCCGTTCCGGATCCTGACAACGACGGACTGGCTTCTGCCGAGGAAGTACTCGTTTATCATACTGATCCCAGTAATCCTGACACAGATTTCGACGGCATCTCGGATGGCGATGAAAACGCGCTGGGAAGCAATCCCCTGAACCCGGATACTGACGACGACGGACTGCCTGACGGGAATGATCCCAATCCGTTTGTCTGGGACGATGCCGAATCGGATCCGGGCAACGTGGGCATGTCGCTGGCTGATCAATTGCTGAACGGACTGGGTCTCGCAGTGGACACCACCCTCGACACGGACGGAGACGGATGGCCCGACTGGAAAGAAGAACTTGCTGGCACCTCTCCAACTCATTCAGGGGATAGTCCATGGAACGAAGACAACTCAACAAAAATCTTTGATGTTACCTTCTCTTCCGGAGCAGCACTGAACACTCCTGTGCTCGTCGCCGTCGGCGACCACCGGATGATCTTCGCAACCGCACCGGCCTCGCGTACTGTCACCTTACGCGAAGGTATCGCGTATCCCGTCACGCTTTTTGCAGCCGAAGATTGCACTATTTCGCTGACAGCAACCCTCGGTTCGAGTTATGCCGTTTTCAGCAATCCGCATCCCGTTTTTGGAGCCGTCACGCATCCCGGGAACCGTTCCGCATCTTCAGGCGGCGGTACGCTGGCGGGTGGGCGTTCGGTACCCTCCGGCGTGATTGCACTACCCGCTCTATCAATAGTTCCTGATCCGATTTGCTTCCATTCCACGGCAGATAAGCCTGTACAGGTGTACGCCACACCCGATTTAGCGGGAACATGGAGATGGAACTCTGACGGAGCTATTGATGGAGCCACGCAAAGCAATGTGACCCTCGACTATTACGGCAACGACACATCACTGTGGATCGAATTTTTCACCGAAGGCGCAGCCTCAAGACGCTATTTTTCTTGTTACGTCACGCGCTGTTCCTTGATAGACGAGCATCCCCATTGGCTCGAACATCCGCCTTCAGACCCTTGGGATCCCTGGGAACCACCAGACCACTACGATGATGATGATCTGTTCACAGGCGAATCCGGTTTCAACAGACCGCCCCAAAATACGGGATACGATAGTGGTACCATCATCGCCGTTAACAACGATGATGACGATGCAAGCGAGACTCTCGACTTCAACGACTCAAACATGGCCGTACCTGACAATGACCTTGTGGCCTATTATCCATTTGGCCGCTTTACGGGGCAATGCTGCCCGTGTCCTGAGCATCAGATACACTATGCAGAGACAGCCACCTTGATTTTTGCATCGCCTAACCTTGCCATCTGGGAAGATGCCAAGAAAAGCGCAGCGTTCTCCGGCACTGTCTACGCCGGTCAAGCCATCTACGTCGAAGGGCTATCGAAAAGCTCATCTGTCGGAGCCGATAATTTTATATGGCAGTACGAGGATGACCAGACGTACACACTAACGGATATCTTCACCGTGCTCAGCCAGCGCATCTTCGGTGATCTTAATTTCGATGGAGAAATCGATGTTGAAGACAAAGCCCTGCACACCACGCTGCCACCGGAATTCGGATGGATTATGCCGGCAAATATCAACACCTTCCGCAAGGTTCAACTGCAGACCGATGTCGGTTTATCAGGCGTTTTCACGCTTTCGCTCTCCGGTACTGATACCTTCCGTGTGTGGCAGAGTGCAAACCCCGGCACGAACGATGTGCCGCTTTTCGTTTCAGGACAAACCGTCACCAACGGCATCAACGGCATCTCATGGGGAACCAGCTCCACAGCCGACCTTTACATTCAAGCTGTCAACGGTGGTTCCGGCATACTGACGTACACCTTCATGGGCACCGGCTCCGCCGACGGTATCGTCTCCCGTGCGTCGCTGAAGATGACAGGGGTGGACGTAGAATTCGTTTCGATGCACGACACATTTAATCCGGCCAACCGTATTTTTAATCCTACCCCAAAAGACGATCCGCCCGCGATACCCACCAATAAGCTCTATCTTGTGGAGTCTCCGGATATGCATTGCTATCAAGCCGGATTAAAGATTTCATGCGAACCAACGACGCTGATAAACCGAATCGTCGCTGCCGTCCATTACGAAGGAGACAAGCTGGACTCAACGGATACGCTTTTCCTGCCGGGCGGCACAACCACGCTTATCTTCTCGGATGCAAAGTTAGGAATAGAGCCAACCGACTACGCGGTCAAGGTCGGCCTCGACCTAAACAAGAATAACCTCCTAGACGTGGGTGAGGTCATTTCAGGCTTCATTGTGCGTAATCCGACCACGGGTGCTTCTATCGGCACTCCGATCATCCGTGGGAGCGATTTGGACAAGTATAACGATGCCGTCTTTACATTGTCTGTCGGCAGCGGCAACTATCCGTTCAATCCGGTGTCACATGCATCAGCACTGTTGAGAATTTTCGTTGATGGTAATCTCAACGGTTTGGCGAATGAGAAAAAGCCTGCCGACATTTCAACAAGCACGATAAACGCATTCGGAGGATATTTCTCTGAATGGTTGACGCACAACGCTGGTGCGCCTTTCAATGCGGCTGGCGTAGCCGACATCACCGAATACAGATGGGACGGGACAAACTCGTTGTCGATTCTGGTTGCGGAATCACCTCAGATCAAAGAGGCACTGACCGACTACTACAACAGTGTCGTTTTACATCTAGTTACGAATGTATTTGAAAACTTGCCCGTCGGAAGTGTATTGGTATTCCCTTCATCGAATGAAGACTACGATGTTGCTCATATCAGTCTTAGTCCCACATGGGTTCTGGGATGCACGGTCGAGTTCAGCGACGGGAGCCTCCAACCTGCACCAATCAATGACCTGTTCTCCGCCATTGCCCGCGCAAGAATTATCGACCACAAAGTTCGCTACACCGTCGAGAAGCAGCATTCCGTTCTCTGGGGCGACAGGCTTGTCGTCACGGGTGTCCAGTCGTGGGGCGAGGTCGAAGACCTCTACGACTTTAACCACGAGGCGGGCACGCTTTCGCAATGGGGTGCAGTCATGCAGATCGGGTACGGGAATGGGTATCACAATGCTTACCGGAGTGGCGGAAAGATCTACCGGACGCGAATCTTTTTCAATAAAACCTACAATGGACTACCATAACGCCATGAAAACAATACTGTCACTGCTTTTCCTCTCCGTATCGCTAACCTGCGCAGAAACCAGCCAGGACTTGAAACGCATTGAAGAGATGACGGTCGCACTGCAAAGTAGCGGCGTGACTGGGATCCTTGCCATGGCATCCGCGAATGCGCTGGATGCGCCGTGGATCCCAGACAAATGGCATGTTGAGAATATTCTGAAAGACCCCGAACGCATCCGGCTTGTTAAGGCAGGACGCGAATTCGGTATCAAGCTGGCTCAGCAGCTTGAGAGAGAGGCGAAAGTCTTTCAAGCTTTGCCATCAGAGTCGGAGCTTTTTGAAATATCACTGACAATGTGCGCACTTGCTGAATGGGTCAATAAGCCTGACGGCATCGGAAACTTGCTTCTCACGGGCAAGTGTCTTGATCTGGCAGGTGTTGGACTGGGAAGGCTCACTGCGGACATTGACTTTCCTCTCAAGTCATGCCAAAAACTTGCCGCACGAATAAGACAAAATGAGATACTTATCGATGTCGCGCGGCGTGCAAGAATACTGGATGTCGAATCAGGAACGCATCTGTTCGCGGAATGTCATGAGAGCGATGATATGGAATGGGTGTGGGTAGCAGGAGCGCGGCGAGATGGCCGGAACCAGAAAGGTTTCTTCGCACATGTTTCACTCCCAGATCCCCCTACAGTTGTGAACTGTCTCGTAAAAGGGGGTAATCACCGCAATGCTCTCGCGGGCGTTCGTCCAAGATCAATGACAATGGCGCTTGGCCTGCTAGATTTCCGCACGATTGTTGGATATTTTCCAAAGCCGTGGGTGCGCCGCGAGGCGGAACGAATTGAGGCAGAGAAAGCTATCGCCGATGGTGCCAAATTTGGAATAAAAGTAAATCGTGCCGAAGATAATCCGCGTTTCGATTCGCTGGAATATGGTTTTCAAAAGGCCTGGAACGAACGGGGAGCAGAAAACCAACAGAGCAACGGTTATCGTGACGGATTCCGAGCCTTCAAAAAAATTTCGGACGGTTGCTTTTTTGACGAAGACACGGATATGATCCATCTGAAGCAGGACGGAGAGGGTTTGATAAAAGAATATGAACGAAAACGGGAGAATACGGATGGATTATCGCGATAAGTAAGGGTACTTGATGAGAACTATTATCTTTTTGACGATTCCAACGTTTATCCTTTTCGGAGGAGTAGTTGCTAGTAAGCGCGGTCAGGTTTTAGATGGCAACGGAAGATCAAAAAATAGAGACAACAGCACACACAAACTGTATTGAGGGAATGGATATGAAATCACAAATTTTTCTGTCACTTGTTTTGATTGGATGCCCAATTCTGGAAACAGCACTCGGCAACCCCACTAACGCCGTACAAAGTCTTGGCGTTCGCGTTTTCCCCGTCGTTACAAATGGTATCGTGTTTATTGACGGCGAGTATATTCCGCCGCCCTATAGCATCCGGCGGGATGAAACCGCCATCATACTCAACGAAAGACAGTATTTCATTGATGATCGGTGGCCATTGCGTCCGCATGTTCCACCCAAGCCTCCGACACCGCCGAAAGAGCGTCCGAAGATGCCGTTTGGAATTACCGCGCAGACAGCGTTTGAGGACGTGCGTGTTTCCAGTTATGAGGAACAAATGCGTCTATACCTGTTCGACAAGTTCGGAGAGGAAAAAGGCATTGACATGATGGTGGAGGTGTATAAGCAAATGCCGTTCATCACGGATGCCAAACGCATTGACTCGAACTCCATTCGCCTCTGGGTGATTGGCAGGAGTAACGAGGTGGAGTTTGTCGTTCGCCAACGAAATTTTCAAGATTGGGGCGCGTGGATGCGAGTTAAATCGGCAGAAGAACTCATCATGTCTTTGGAAATAAAAGCCTTGCGTATGGTAAAAGCGCTTTCCGATGGGAGGCTCGTAATGAACTCTGGATTCCCTCTTTCTAGCGGGGTCGAGTGTTTATTCCCTATCGCCGATGCGTTGCGGAATGCAGGGACTGAAACGGAGTTTCTTGAGCGGATACCGGATTCTTTGAGGCAACGTGGAATCCTTGAGCGTGATCTTAAAAACTTCTGGAAGCATCGTGAACAAGCCCCCGTTTGGGAGGCGTGGGCTAAGCAGATTTATGAGGAGGACTTGGAGGCGCACTTATCATACGAGGAGGGACTTGTGGCACTCGATCCCTTCATCCGCGCCGCGTCCAGTGGGGACGGTCTTCTCGCGACGCTCCAAGTGAAACGCCCTCGTTTGTTCCGCCGTATTTTAGGGGAAGACTCGAAAGGTAATTTCAACTATTCCAACGGGCTATTCGGTGAGTATGAACTCCGGGAGTTCTTCAAAAACCGGAACAGCCCCGAGGGCTGGCGTCCGAAACCGTCATCTCCCCCCGTCACCTATACCAATGCTCCGTCGCAAGGCCCAGATTTAGATTGGTGAGGTCTTTTATGGCACACCTTATGTCGGATAAGCCACCTGCGTCGAACACCTTCCGCAAGATTCAATTGCAGACGGACATCGGTCTATCAGGCGTTTTCACGCTTTCGCTCTCCGGTACCGGCACCTTCCGCGTGTGGCAGAGTGAAAACCCCGGCACGAACGACATACCGAACGTTGACTGCGCGGTGAATATTCTCGTGAGACGGACCACCGACAGGCGACCGGTTAGTGAATTGTGAGTGCGCCCTGAAAAGTTGGGTGTCGAAAATCCGCATATCCGCGTGTCGTAATCGGACAGCCATCGGGGGGGAGAGGTGAAAATATTTTGTGGGGGTGACGCCTGAGATCTGCTCTGCTGTGCGATCAACCCAGTTGTCGCAATAAGCGCGGTGCGGTTTTAAACACAGAGAGGGGGAGACACAGAGATTGAGCCACTAGGAGCGACATCGGAGTCGGGGTCGGTATCGGTATCGGTATCGAAAGGATGCGGTATGGGATTTGGACACGAGAAGCTGCATGTGTTCGCGTGGCAATCGAGTACGCGATGTCGATCCCGACCCCGATTGCGATTACAGACGCGGAGGCCCGCATCGCTCCAGTTTTCGAGTAAAACAAGAGACAGGCGTCTAGAAATTGCCACCAAACAGAAGATTGGCTCTCCTATTCCCATCCCTCTGTGTCTCAAACTCTCTGTGTTTAAAACCCAAACCCCATTACCCACATCCTCGGCCCCAGTCACTGACCACTGACCGATTACCCACGTGTCGAAAATTCAGCTTGTAATCACGGCGTGAAATGTTGTATATTGGGACACGTCTGATGCATGTTTTTGCCGATATTTTTTTTCGGTCGAGCTGCGCATACATTGACCTGGAGAGGTGGCTGAGTGGCCGAAGGCAGCGGTTTGCTAAACCGTCGTACTGTGCAAACGGTACCGGGGGTTCGAATCCCCCCCTCTCCGCCATTTTTTTGTTTAGATTTAATCCGCCCAGCGAAAACGCCCAGTTGGGTGCAGCAAACTTCGCGCGGACCGGCAAGGTTAAGGATGCGGGGAGGATGGACTGCCGGCCTCTCTTGTGCGCAATCTGAGGGGGTGGTAAAGGGAAGCCGTTCTCCAATGCAAGGTACAGTCGCGAGTTGTGAGTTGCGAGGCTGGAGAGAGTGAGTAGTGAGTAGTGCG
>CAZUAY010000037.1:126-18988 GCA_964618405.1 uncultured Lentisphaerales bacterium | reverse complement strand
GCGCGACGCCGCTTTCGAGTAAATGTGGTGCCTCTGAGCAAATCCAAACGGACAGGTCAAAAGAACGAGGATGCGCCCGTTGCGGGCGCGCGTCAAAATAGTTTGACGCGCACAGGAGTCAGGAGTCAGGAATCAGCTCGCCGCGCAGCTGCGTCGCCGCACTGCGAAAAAACAATAAGGTAATTTTTTACATGGATCGAAAACGAAGACAAGCGAAGCCAACGGAGAACGGGTTTTCCAACCCGTTTTCGCACACGGGTTGGAAAACCCGTGCTCCGTTCGTTACGGCCCCCCCCCTTATACAAGCTCGAGGTTACAAATTCGAAGTTGAAAATTAATAACTTCTACTAATTTTGACGGAATAATTATTGTCCCTGTTCTTGCAATAACACGGGAGAAAACTCCGTAAACTTATGTTGAAAAACTCCGTAAACTTATGTTGAAAAACTCATAATACTTATGTTGAAGAACTCCGTAAATTACATGACGGGGTCTTGCATGCGGCGGAGGCGCCGGATCTCGAAGAAGATCACGGTCATGGAGACGCAGGCGGAGAGGGCGTCCGAAATGGGGCCGGCAAACCAAATGCTGCGAACGCTGAAGAAGCGGGGTAAGAGGAAGATGAGCGGGATCAAGATCAGGGCTTGTCGCATAATGCTGAGCAGGATGGCGGCGTGGGCGCGCCCGATGGCTTGAAAGTACGTGGTGGACATGATGGGCGCACCGATTAGCGGGATGGCGGTGCAGGCAACACGAAGCGCCCACTTGGAGAGGTTATAGACCTCGGGATCGCTGGTGAAGGCGGAGACAATCGGGCCCGCAAAGACGATGCAGACGGCTGCGCCGATGGAGCAGATCGCGGTGCCAAGGATCATGGCGCGTTTGAAGACATCCTCCACGCGGTGCAGATTCCTTGCGCCGTAATTATAACCTACGATCGGCTGCATACCTTGCGTCAGCCCGAAGACCGGCATCAGCACAAAGAGGATAATGCCGTTGATAGTCCCTGATGCGGCGATGGCAACGGTGGCGCCGTGGGGCGAATGGGCCCAGTACCCGAATGCACGGTTATAACTCACTTGAACGAGGCTGGCGATAAGCAGCAAAAAGAAAGGGGAGAGGCCAATGGCGAGAACCGGCATGAGGAGTTTTGGCCAGATTCGAATGTATTTTGCTCGAAGCGATACCACGCAGTGGGGACCCAGAAAATGGTAAAGACCATAAATTGACGAAATAAACATCGAAATATTCGTGGCCCATGCTGCACCGCCGATGCCCATGCCGAAGCCGAAGATGAAAATGGGGTCGAGGATGACGTTGGCACCAGCACCGAGAAGCATGGAATACATTGATTTTTTTGCATGACCCTCCGCGCGCATGACGTTACTGAGGCCGAGACTCAAGTGCGAAAAAACATTTCCCCAGAGAATGATCTTGAGATAAGCGTGGGCGTAGGGAATGGTGACCTCGTTGCCGCCAAAGAAGGCAATGGTCTTGTCGAGAAAGAAAAGCGCCGTTAGCGGAAAAATGATGAATAGGATTTTTAGGGCGACCGTTTGGCCTAGCAGCATTTCGGCCTGCTCTTGTCGCTTTTCGCCGAGACGGATCGAAATGAGCGCCCCAGAGCCAACGCCAAAAAGGAGGCCGAACGACGCCAGCACCATCATATAGGGAAACGTGAGCGTGAGCCCCGCCATCGCCTCGGTTCCGCATCCACGGCCGATGTAGAGCCGATCCACGATGTTATAGAGCGCTGTTGCTACGGAACCGATGACTGCCGGGATAGAAAATTCCCAGAGCAAGCGTCCAATTTTTTCTGTGGCGAGTCTTTCGGTTTTCAGCATGGGATAAGAAGTTAAAATTGCATGGCGGCTACGCTAAAAAGAGAAAGTCTGACACTCATTCCATCTTAACCGCATTAATTTGCGCGATTATACACGGTTGCGGAGTTGAAGTCATCCGAAGAATGGATTGACCCATCGACGTTTGTGATGATAGATTAGGTGAGAGAGAGAGTAAATTGTTTTCGGTACTATACGGGAGTTGATGTGGATAAAGCAAAGATTGCGTTAGTTGGGGTTAGTGGTTTTGGAAGGACGCACTATGAAGATATTCTTCGCGCATACAAAGCGGGGCGTGTCGAAATTATCTGTGCTACCGTGATCAACCAAGCGGAAGAATCTGCCATTTGTGAAACCCTGCGGCAATACGGTTGCACGGTATTCGATGATGCGCGAGAGATGTTCCGTTGGTTTGCCGGCAAGGTAGACGTGTGCTTTTTGCCTGTTGGCATTGGGCTTCATGCCCCGATGTCGATTGCTGCGATGCGTGCGGGCATGAATGTTTTTTTAGAAAAACCATTGACCGCTACCCTACAGGAGGCTGACGAAATTATCGCGGTTTCGAAGGAGACGGGCCGTTTTGTCGCGGTGGGTTACCAATTTATGTACCAGCCACAAATCGAGGACATGAAGCGGGCTATTTTAAGCGGCAAGCTAGGCCGGTTGAAAACCGTTCGCGGAATCGGCCTCTGGCCGCGAGGGAAGGCGTACTATGCTCGAAATAATTGGGCGGGGAAATTGCGTACAGAAAAAGGGTGGATACTTGATTCGCCTGTGAACAACGCCTTAGCTCATTATCTAAATCTCGTCTGCTATCTCGGTGGATGTTCACAGGATGAGATGGTTGATCTTGAAACGTTGCAGGCAGGTCTCTACCGTGCCAATCCCGAGATTGAGAGTTTCGATACGGCTTTTTTGAAAATGCAGTCTGTACAAGGTGTTGACCTGTTGTTCGTTGCTTCACATGTGTCTCAGACGGAATTGCCGCGCGAAATTGAAGTGGTCGGAGAGAGGGGGGTGATCCGCTGGACAACCAAGTCTTATTCGTTGCAGACGGACGAAGGGACGGTGACGGCAGTTGCAATGCCGTCGAATGAGCAGATCCGCAACAATGTCATGGATGCAGTTTTGAAACGGGTTGCTGATGCGAAAGCACTCGTTTTTACGTCGCAGCGTGCCAGACTTTTGACCAGCATTGTGAATGCGGCTCACGCATCCGCACCCATCATACCGGTGGCGAGCGAACAGGTTTTACAGGTTGTGGGTGACAATGCAAACGATGTACGGTACGTTTGGAAGGGATTGGATGATATCGCCCACAGATGCTACGATGAAGTGCGTATGCCGACCACAACCGACTTCGCGTTCTGCAAAAACGGCAGTCCGACCAATCCTGCTGCGATGACGCAGTTCGATGGGTTTCAGGGGTAGGGAAAATAGGTGTTAGGCTTTAGGTCCTAGCGTGGCAGGTGTTAACGCCGGTCTTTTGGCGCTAGCACCTAAGGCCTAAAACCTAAGACCTTCCTTGTGCCCCTACGCGTTGAACGCCTTGTTGAGGGTGTCGAACATCCGCTTCAGGCCTGCCTCCGACTTGTCGTTAAGGGTGCCTTCGATGGACATGCGTCCTCGGTAGCCCGACTTGTTGAGTGCGGTCGCAAAAGGAGAGAAATCGAAAGTCTCTTCACCTGGGCCAAACCGAGATGGCGAAGTGGCGATATGGGTGTGGAGGATGCGCGGACCCATTTTAATAACAGCCTCAGCCGAATCGGAGTTCTCACGCCAGTGGTAGCCATCAACAAGACAGCCAACATCAGGCGAATTGACGGCATCGAGTAGATCAGAAATTTCCGATAGTTTGCCGAGCGTATTGGTTTCTGCAGTGCGGAGATTTTCGACCGCGAGTTTTACGCCTGATGCCGTTGCGACCGGTGCCATGGCTAAAACAAATTCGAGGATCTGCTTCATTGCGGACTCCATGGGCCAGCCGTCGGGGCACTTACGAGCTTTCCCGGAGCCGAAACAGATGGTTTTGATTCCGATGCGTGCCGCTCTTTGGAAAGCGGTTGTGCAGTAGGCGACAGCTTTGGGAATGTCGGCTTCGGGGCCGGCAACGAACATGCCTCCCGGCAGGAGAACGGCCAGATTCAAGAAGGGAAGTGCGGAGGGTGCGTAGACCTTTGCGTAGGCATCCTCGAACTCAAATTGCGTCGCGTTTGGACTGAGAACACTTCCCACTGTTCCTTCGAGATATTTGAATCCTGCAGCACGTGCATGCACGGCCAACTCGGGCCCTGAACAAATTCCAAATTCCATTTTCTTCTCCTTATAACCCCTCGGCGAGTGCGCCAGAGAGGAAGCGCTCTTTGCCGTTGATGTCACGATGGGCTTTGACATTATCGAAGCCGACTTCCGACATATAGCGTCCGAGCGAATGTGCTTGGTTGTCCTCAGCGCTGAGTTCGAGGAATAGATAACCGCCAGAGGCGAGCAGCAGCGTACTGTCTTCGATCAGGTGACGTGTGATGAGCATGCCGTCGGGACCGCCGTCGAGTGCGCCTTGTGGCTCAAAATCTTTCACGGTGGCAGCGAGGCGATTGTAGGATTCGGTCGGGATGTAAGGTGGGTTTGAAATGATTGCGTCTAGCGAGCCTGGCTCAAGGACATCGGAGAGATCGACCGTTTCTGAATTCAGGAATGACACGCGGTCTGTCAGTTTGAGAGTCTCTGCATTTTCACGCGCGAGCGAAAGCGCCTCTTCGCTGATGTCCACGCCGATGACGCGGGCTCCGGGAAGTTCGGTGGCAAGGCTCAGGGCGATGCACCCAGAACCTGTTCCAAAGTCCATGATACGCGGGTTCTTCAGTGCGCGCAGGGGCTTGCAGTCGAGCAGCAGTTGAACCAGCTCCTCGGTCTCTGGGCGGGGAATGAGGGCGCGCTTGTCGGTTTTGAGGGTAAGCTTCCGAAAATCCCACTGACCGAGCACATACTGAATGGGTTCGCCGGCTCCAACGCGCATAATCCCACGTCGCATCGCTTCGATATGCTTGTCGGGAAGATTGCTACGGAGGCTGAGCTGGAGATCGAGTCGTCGGCATCTGATCAGGCGAGCGGCCAGAAGCTCCGCCGCTAGACGCGAGGACGCAATGCCCCGCTTTTCCAAGAAAGCTGTTGAAGCATCGAGGATGAAGCCGAGCGTCTTTTGCGGATCATTGGGCAACTTCTGGTTTTCAGGTTCCATGGCAGAGTGGGAACGCTGCCACGCTTCGGGCAGTCGTGTTCAGGATGGACGGGGAATGCGGCTCTAGAATGGCAGATTGTCGTCGTCGTCAACGGCAATATCTTTCGGCATTTCCGCGCGTGGCGGGATGCCTTGAGCCGCCGGGGCAGCGCCGGAGTCCGACTCGTCGACTTTTTCAATCTTCCAGCCCTTGAGGCTGTTGAAGTAACGACCGTTGTACTCGCGTCCGCCGATGTCGAAGGACACCTTGACGCGGTCGGCTTCATTCAGAGAATTGAGTAGGTCGGCCTTTTCCTTGAGAAATTCAAACATGACATCTTGGGGAAAGCGGTCGCCCTCAGAGGTGACCACAAGCTCACGCTTGGAGAATCCGCTTGGGAAGGACTGAACCTCGCCAAGTTTTTTGATTGTGCCAATAAATTCGTACTGTGACATAATAAAAGTGCTCCTAAAAATATGCTTCTAGTGTACAGAAAACGGACAGGGAAGGGCAAGGTAATTTTTTAGAGTACCAACGGGGTTGTTTATCTTTTGCGATTTCTGTATCATAACCGAATGAAAATTGTCATCGTTGGAGCTGGAAATGCGGGAAGACTGCTGGCCGAACGGCTTAGTGGCGACCGTTTCAGCGTGGTCATGATTGACGAGCGGGCGGATGCGCTGGCTTTGGCCGACGATCACTTGGATGTGTTGACCGTCTGCGGGTCAGGGTCGAACCCTGATGTGCTGGAGCAGGCCGAAGCCGATAAGGCGGACCTTTTGGTTGCCGTAACCGATCACGAAGAGACGAATATCCTTGCGTGCCTGCTTGCGCATTCTGTGGGTGTTCCGCGGACGATTGCGCGGGTTTCGAGCCTTCAGGACCAGAAAACGTCGTCGAAATACAATCTCGGCAATATGGGCATTGATTTGGTCATCAATCAAAAAACGGCTTGTGCAAACGAAATTTGTCGTGCGCTGGCCTTGCCGGGTGCGATCGAGTCGTTCGATCTCTTTGAGGGACGTGCCATGGTGGCGGGGTTCGATGTCATAGCAGGCAGTCCGATCATCGGCGTCACACCGGCGACATTGCCAGATCGTGAGTTACTTCGGCGGATGCGGATTATTGCTGTTAGGCGGCATGGCGGACTTATTATTCCTCGCGGCGGGACGGTTTTTGCAGCGGGTGACTCCGTGTATCTTGTCGGTTCGCCGAGCGACATTCGAATGTTCTCGCTATGGATGAATCCGAAACAGACGCCGTTCGAGAAGGTGATCATCGCCGGCGGGGGCGATATTGGTCTGATGGCAGCCAAGATACTTGAGAAGCTTGACATCGAAGTCGTGCTCATGGAGAAGGATGAGGAACGTGCGATGTATTGCGCGGGTGAACTCGAGCGCACGCTGGTGCTGCGTGCGGATGCGCTTTCGGGGTCAGCGCTTGATGAAACCGGCATCATTCCCCGCACGGCGTTCATTGGAGTCACCGGCGATGACGAAAACAACGTGATGAACTGTCTTATGGCGCGTAAGAAGGGTGCTGATTTTACGATTACGCAGATCGCCCGTACGGAATATATTTCAGCGTTGGAGAGTCTGGGGCTTGTGGATCGCATCATCAGTCCTTTCGAATCGATCACACACGGCATTTTGCACTATTTGCGAAGCCGCAATGTGCGTGCTGCTGCGTTGTTGCATAACCTCCCTGGAGAGTTACTCGACATTCAGGTCTCTGAGAACAATAAATGTGTCGGCCAAGCGGTTAAGGACATCCGATTCCCTCGCGATTCTATCATTGCCATTGTGCTCAGGGACAAAGAGGTAATGCCAGCGACGGGCGAATTGATCATTGATGCGGGCGACCGAGTGCTTGTTTTCACGGATCCATCGGTCGTCAAGAAAATCCAGGAAATGTTCCGTAAGTGATTCCGGTACTATGAATAAACGCATTGTTCTGCATCTTGTGTCGTATATGACGCTGGTCATCGGACTAGCGATTTTGGCCTGTGCAGGCGTTTCGTTTTACCTTGGCGATGGTCGTGACGTTCAGATGGCCTTTGTGAAGTCAGGTTTTTTGACGCTTGCAATATCGGTCGTCATGGGTTTGCTCACGAGGGGCGAAGTCAATTTAGGACGTCGTGAAGGTTTCGGAATCGTGACCTTTGGCTGGATTTCGGTTGCTCTGGTAGGGGCGCTACCTTATCTCTTCTCGGGTGTAATTCCGAACGTAATCCCTGCGATATTCGAAACGGTGTCGGGTTTTACTACAACAGGCTCATCGATCTTATCCGATCTGGAGAGTATTCCTCGTGGCATTCTGTTTTGGCGCGCGCTGACGCATTGGTTTGGCGGCATGGGCGTGCTCGTGCTTTGTGTGGCAATTCTGCCGTTTTTGGGCGTTGGCGGGATGCAGATCTACCGCGCTGAAATGCCAGGTCCCTTCAAGGATAGGCTGACCCCCCACATCACCACCACGGCGAAACTCTTGTGGGGTGTTTACCTGTTGCTGACCCTCACGGAAGCGATCTTGCTCAAGTTCGTGGGTGGCATGGGTTGGTTCGATGCGATCTGCCATTCTTTCTCGACGATTGCTACGGGTGGTTTCTCGACTCGTTCGGCCAGTGTGGCGTATTACAACAGTGCGACAATCGATGCAATCCTCACGGCTTTCATGTTCATAGCGGGTGTGAACTTTTCGCTCCACCATTACGCGGTGATCGGCAAGCCTGGACGGTATTTAAAGGATCCTGAATTCAAGGCGTATTTCTTTTTTCTCGCCGCCTGTGGCCTCTTCATGACTCTGAATATCTGGTTCAATGGATACGGCACGTTGCGGCACTGTTTTCGCGATGCATTCTTCACCGGCACGTCGGTCATGACGACGACGGGCTTCTGCACGGCGGACTTTGATCTCTGGCCACAAGCATCACGTCTGTTGCTGATGATCATGATGTTTGCGGGCGGTTGCGCTGGATCCACCAGCGGTGGAATCAAGATTGTTCGGATGATGATCATCTTCAAAAAGACGGTTCGTGAAATCAAACTATTTATGCGTCCTGCGGCGGCGATTCGGATCAAGCTCGGCAATAAACCCGTTGAGCAGGATGTCGTGATGCACATTTCGGCGTTCTTCGCGATTTTCGTTCTTGTTTTCGCGATCAGCTCGCTTCTGATGACCTTTTACACGCCTAACCTCGAGACGGCAACCTCATCGGTGATCGCCTCGCTCTGCAACGTGGGACCAGGGCTCAACGCGGTCGGTGCCACGCAAAACTACGCCGCCATCCCCGCAACAGGCCAGACGATTCTGATCATCTGCATGCTGCTCGGTCGCCTCGAACTCTACACCATCCTCATCATGTTCCTGCCTGGGCTCTGGAAGCGGTAGGGCATCTACTGGAACACAAGCAACTTGATTGGAAACGAATATGATTTACACAGCCGACTACCTTATCACTCAGAACGAAACCCGCGACATCATTCGAAATGGAGCGTTGGCAGTCGAAGGTGGTAAAATCACCGATATGGGTACGCGCAACGACGTTGTTTCACGTCATCCCAGCGATGAAATTCTCGACATGGGAGAGAGCGCCATTCTTCCAGGTCTTGTGAACGGTCATACGCATATTCCGATGAGCGCCCTGCGCGGTTTTTCTGACGATAAGGCGTTGATGGATTGGCTGCAGCAAGACATCTTTCCGGTCGAGGCTCGACTGACGCACGAAATCGTTCGGACGGCTTCGTTGTTTTCCTGCGCGGAACTTATTCGCTTTGGTTGTACGGCATTCTACGACATGTACATGATGGAGGATGCTGTTTTTGAGGCGGTTACTCAGGCGGGGATCCGCGCGGTTTTGGCGGAATCCGTAACGATGTTTTTCCCGGGGCTTGCCGGCGCGACGGAGGATGAGCTTTTTAAGCGCGTTCGTGGCTATGCGAAGACGTGGAAATCGAACCCGCGTGTCCGTGGCGCGATCGCCCCACATGCGATCTATACCACGACTCCGGAACTTCTCCAGAATTGCCGTGCGCTGGCCGATGAGTTAGGCTTTCTCTTCGGCCTCCATCTAGCGGAAACGACGGGCGAGACGCAGTCCTGTGTACAAGCGCGCGGCATGCGGCCGGTAGACTACTGTCGTTCAATTGGCATTTTGAAGGATGATACGACGCTCTTCCACATGGTGGATGTGAATGATGTTGATCTCGAGATTGCCGCACAATGTGGTTGCGCGATTGTTCATAATCCCGCCTCAAACATGAAATTGGCCTCCGGCGTTGCGCCGCTGGCAAAGATGCTGGCACACGGCGTTCCTGTATCCATCGGGACGGATGGTCCTGCCTCGAACAATGCGCAGAATATGTTCCGCGAAATGTATCTCGCTTCGCTGTTGCAAAAGGTGGACAAATTGAATCCGCTTGAAATGCCTGCGCAGACGATTCTTGACATGGCTACGCAGGGTGGTGCGGCAGCGCTCCATGATCCGGATATCGGCTCGCTTGTAAAAGGGAAGAAAGCGGATTTCATCGCGATGGATCTTACAACCCCGAATATGCAGCCTGTGCACAACATCGTTTCGAACCTCGTTTATGCCGCTTCTGGCATGGAGAACCGGCTTACGGTTGTTGACGGTGAAATTCTTTACCGTGACGGTGAGTTTAAAACGCTTGATTATTCGAAGCTCTGCCACGAGATGCGCGCGATTCGCGATTGGGCAAATGCCGGCAAGTAGGGAGGAGAGGAAAAAGCTCCGCGAGAGGTGCCTGCCTGCAAGCACGGGACTGCTTGCAGGAGGAGAGTAAAAAGCTACGCACAGGGTTTCACTTGCTTTTACACTCTCCTTGCGGGCTGTCTCAGCCGGCAAGCTGGGAGGAGAGTAAAAAGCTTCGCAAGAGGGGCCGCCAGTTTTACCCTCTTCTTGCGGGCTGTCTCAGCCGGCAAGCTGGGAGGAGAGTAAAAAGCTTCGCAAGAGGGGCCGCCAGTTTTTACCCTCTTCTTGCGGGCAGTCCTCTGCTCGCAAGCCGTTGGGGCTATTCTCAGCTCGCAAGTTGTGCTACAATCTGCGCTGTTATGCCAAATCGCCCTCGCTCCAACTATGATTACAATCGCCCCGGTGTGGCGATGATCACGCTTAAGGCGGCTCCGAATGCGTGGTTCTGCCGTATCACGCAGGAGGCCTTCATCCTTACGGATATTGGCCGTATCATCCAGAAGGAATTGCTTGGAATACATAAGTTCTACCCTCAGTTCAAGCTTGGCCATTACCAGCTCATGCCCGATCACGTGCACTTTATCGCGCATGTGGTGGAGTCTCTTCCGAATGGCGTGACGCTTCGCGAGGTGGTTCGGGCGTTTAAGATCGGCGTGAAGCGTCATGTGGACTATGCGGTCTTTGCCGAGGGCATGTATGACAGTTTAGTTTTAGATCGCGAACAACTCGAAACCGAGGTGGCTTACATCCGCGATAATGTGCGCCGCTACCGTTTGCGAAAGGCGAACCCAGCCTATTTTCAAACTGCGCGAGACTTGCCTCCGCTTTCTGGTTGCCGAATCGTGCTAACCGGCTTTGGAAACCCGTCGCTCCTGATGCATCCGCGTCGGGTGGCGATCCGTATTTCGCGGCAAATTACACCGGAGGAATGGGCCAAAACGCAAGCGGATGTGCAGTGGTGGCTGGAGCAAGGCTTTGTGTTCGTATCGCCTTTTATTTCTGAGAAAGAGTACTGGGTGCGCGATGCGGTTTTAGCAAAGGGTGGCCGGATTATCCGTATCACGCATGAGCCGTTCGGCGAGCGCTACAAGCCCGCTGGGCCGCTTTTCGATGCTTGCTGTGAAGGTAGGCTTTTGGAGATTTCCGCCGCTCGCGAATTTCCTCCGAGCGTAGCCAAGATCAGCCGCGCTATTTGCGAACGGCTCAATGAAATTGCGGCTTCTGCCTGCAAGCAAGAGACTGCTTGCAGGGGGAGGGTAAAAGGCTTCGCACAGGGGTTTCACTTGCTTTTACACTCTTCTTGCGAGCAGTCCCCCGCTCGCAAGCCGCTCGCAAGTATGGCTGTTTAGCCGGGCTTGCAGCTCGGCTAAACAGCCATGGGGCGGAAGCGAACGCGCACGGGGCGATCTGCCTCATCGCCGAGCAAGCGGCGGCGCTGTTCGTGGTATTCCGAGTAAGAGCCTTCGAACCAGGTGACCTTGCTATCACCTTCAAACGCAAGAATGTGCGTGGCAACGCGGTCGAGGAAATAGCGATCATGGCTGACGACCATGATGCAGCCGCCGAAATCCGAGAGGCCTTCTTCGAGCGAGCGTAGCGTGGCAACGTCGAGGTCGTTGGTAGGTTCGTCGAGGAGCAGCAGATTGCCGCCCGCACGGAGGAGTTTCGCGAGATGCACACGATTGCGTTCGCCGCCAGAAAGCACGCCCACCTTTTTTTGTTGGTCAGCCCCTTTGAGGTTGAAGCGGCTACAATAGGCGCGACCGTTCATTAGCTGGGTGCCGGCAAGGCTAACGAATTCGTTGCCGCCGGTAATTTCTTCATAGACCGTGCGGCTGTCATCAAGCGCATCTCGCAACTGATCGACGTAGGAGAGACACACCGTGCTTCCAACTTCGAGCGTGCCGGAAAGTGGCGTTAAGGCGCCGGTCATGAGTTTGAAGAGCGTGGTTTTACCGGCGCCGTTGCCACCGATTACGCCGACAATGCCGCCGCGGGGTAGGTCGAAGTCGAGGTGCTCGAAGAGAAGTTTGTCGCCGAATCCCATGGACAGGTCTTTGGCGCGAACCACGAGATCGCCGAGGCGGGGGCCGGGCGGGATGCTGATGCGCAGATCGTCTTCGCGTACGCTGACCTGCTGCGTAACGAGCTCTTCGTAGCGTTTGATGCGGTCTTTGCTCTTCGCATGGCGGCCCTGAGGGTTGGTGCGCACCCAGGCAAGTTCATTTTCGATGAGTTTGCGACGCGATTCGGCCGTTTTTTGCTCGCGTTGCATGAGCGCTTGCTTTTGTTCGAGCCAGGCTTCGTAGTTGCCCTTGTACGGGTAGGCACGACCGCTATCGAGTTCCAGCATCCATTCGGTGACGTTGCTCAGAAAGTAGCGATCATGGGTGACCACGATGAGCGTGCCCTTGAATTTCTTAAGATACGTTTCGAGCCAAGCAACCGATTCAGCATCGAGGTGGTTCGTTGGCTCATCGAGGAGAAGGATGTCGGGGTTCGAGAGAAGAAGGCGGCAGAGCGCGACACGACGAACTTCACCGCCGGAGAGCGGCGCGGTTGGAGCGGAACCTGGCGGGAGACGGAGGGCTTCCATCGCCATCTCAACGTGGTGGTCAAGTTCCCAAAGATCGTTGGCATCGATGGTGTCTTGGAGGCGTCCCATTTCAGCATTGATTTTCTCAAGTTCTGCATCGGGGAGGTCTTCGCCGAGGAGGCCGCAGATTTCGTCATACCGGTCGAGAAGCGCTTGGGAGGTGGCAACGCCTTCAGCAACGCATTCCTGGACAGTTTTCGTGAGATCGAGTTGGGGTTCTTGAGAAAGGTAGCCAACTTTAGTGCCTTTGGGGATGATACACTGACCCATGAACTCTTTGTCGAGACCAGCTAGGATTCGGAGTAGGGAGGATTTTCCCGAGCCATTGGCACCGATAACGCCGATATGGGCACCGTGATAAAACGAGAGATTGATATCTTCGAGAATGATTTTGGTTTCGTGTTGTTTGGTTACATCAACGAGACTGAGTGCGTATTCGCCTGCCATGGGAGTTCGATCCTTCTTTGCTATCTGATTATTTGCGGAAAACTCGGCGGAGTGTAGCACAGCGGGTGCCGTTCGGGCAAGACGCAACGGGGGTTAGGGGTTCGCTTTTGCTTGGTGCTTGTGGGCTAGGGCCGCTAGGGCAACTAGGCCTACTAAGGCGACTACACTGCTGGGCTATGGTTCGTGGGCCTAGTAGCCTTAGCTGCCGTAGTGGGCCTCATTCTCGAAGCCTAAGGCCTAAAACCTTGCCTAGGCTTGGTGCTGCGCTGGAGCGCGAGACTGTGGCGAGCCGTGGCCCGGGTGCCCCCGCGCCCCCACCATTCCATCATTCCAGTATTCCAGTATTCCATCATTCCAGTATTCCAGTATTCCATCATTCCATCTCCCGTTTTTTGGGTGTTTTTGTCTGCGGCTGACATGCCAAAATGCATCGAAAAAAAATATTTATTTATTTTTTGCGTTTTTCGCTCGACATGGCATGGGTGTCTATAGTAATCTAGCCGTTCTTTTCCAATCAAGTAGGAGAAACGCCGATGAAGGTGCGAAGTTCAGTTAAACGAGTATGCGAACGGTGCAAGGTTGTCCGTCGCCGGGGAATTGTGCGTGTCATATGCACAAATCCTCGTCATAAACAAAGGCAGGGCTAAGGAGTACCGTCATGCCGAGACTAATGGGTATAGATGTCCCCGGAAAGAAGCGTATCGAGTATTCGCTACGTTACATTCACGGGATTGGTCCGACAAGGGCTAAAAAGGTTCTAGAGCTGACCAAGATTGATCCGGCGAAGAAGGCCGACGATCTTACGGCCGAAGAAATTCGCGCAATTATTGCGGCCATTCAAGAAAACTTCCGTGTGGAGGGCGATTTGCGGCGCGAAGTTTCGCAAAACATTCGTCGTCTCATCAGCACAGGGAGTTATCGTGGAACGCGCCACCGCAAGGGGCTGCCTGTCCGCGGGCAGCGCACGAAGACGAATGCTCGCACCCGTAAGGGCGGCAAGCGTAGTACGGTCGGAGTTGTTCGTGACAAGGGCACACGCAACGCGATGAAGGCCGGGAAATAATCAGCTTCAATAGGGACTGACATGTCTGAAGAAGAAGTAACTAAAAAAGAAGAAGTCACTGTCGAAACCGATGCGATGGCAATCGTGATGGGCGACGACAGTGCAGCAGGAGTCGCAGCCGCAGCAGCGGATGCGAAGAAAAAGAGCAGTCGTATGAAGTCGATCCCCTCGGGGATCGCTCACATCACGGCCTCTTTTAATAATACGCAGTGCTGCATCAGCGATGCACGCGGCAACGTGATCTCTTGGAGTTCATCCGGCAAAGCCGGTTTCAAGGGTTCTCGAAAATCGACGGCTTTTGCCGGAACAATGGTTGCCCAGGAATGTGCCAGAACGGCGATTGCCAGGGGCATGCATGAAGTGGAGATTCGCGTTCAGGGCGCTGGAGCTGGCAGAGAGTCAGCTGTTCGTGCGATCGCGACTTCAGGTCTAGGCGTTACACTCATTAAGGACATCACCCCGATCCCACACAACGGGTGCCGTCAGCGTAAAAGAAGGAGAGTGTGATATGGGCAGGTATACAGGTCCTGTTTGCCGTTTATGCCGTCGCGAAGGCATGAAGTTGAATCTAAAAGGTGCGCGTTGCTCTATGGCAAAGTGCCCGATCGAGCAAGGTCATCCAGTCCCGGGTGTTCATGGTATGCGCCGCTCTCGCAAGGTTTCAGACTATGGAACGCAGTTGCGCGAGAAGCAGCGTCTGCGCCGCCAGTATGGAATGCAAGAAGGTCAGTTCCGCCGAACATTCTTCGAGGCGCTTCGCCGTCGTGGTGTTACGGGCGAGACCTTGTTGCAGTTGCTTGAGACCCGGTTGGACAACGTTGTCTACCGCCTCGGCTTTGCGCCATCGCGTTCTGCTGCGCGTCAGTTTGTCCGCCACAACCACGTGACGGTGAACGGTCACAAAGCCAACATCCCTTCGATGGCGATGAAGACTGGAGACGTGATTCAGGTTCGTGAACGCGAACACAGCACGGCTTTCGCACGCCAGGCTTACGATGGTACGGGTGCTGGACGGGTAACGCCTTCCTGGTTGTCTGTTGATGGAGAGAAGCTTCGCGGCGAGATCCTATCGATCCCGACGCGCGAGGAGATCGCTCCCATCGTCAACGAGCAACTTATCGTCGAACTTTACTCTCGCTAATCGTTCAGGTAAAACATTCTCCCATTCGCCGGAACCCGCATCCTGCGTGTTCCGGTCAGGAAAGGATGGCATAACATGCCTATTAGACTTAACAGATTCGAAATGCCGAAGCGCGTGATCAAAGACGAGACTTCAGCACTACCTAAGTACGGTCGCTATACAGCGGAACCGTTCGAAATCGGCTATGCTCGCACCATCGGAAATTCATTGCGCCGCGTTCTGCTTTCGTCCATTGAGGGCGTTGCGGTCTCGGCTGTGCGCATTCAGGGCGCAGACCATGAGTTTTGCTCGTTGCCCGGCGTAACTGAAGATGTGACGTCGATTATTTTAGCCCTCAAGAAGGTGCTAATAAAGACCTACACACGTACACCCCCTTGCGTGAGCATTAAGTGTAAGGGACCTTGCGTCATCACGGCTGGCGATCTCGCCACGGATAACAGCATTGAAATTCTTAATCCCCACCACCACATTGCGACGGTTAATTCCGATGGCGTGTTCGAGATGGACGTGTTCCTTTCGATCGGACGTGGCTTCTGCCCCGCCGAATGGGAAGAGGGCAAACAGCAGGAAATCGGCGTCATTCCGATCGACCGCATTTACTCGCCCGTCACCCGCGTTAACTTCGATGTAGCGAACACTCGCGTAGGGCAGCATACTGACTACGAGAAGCTGACGATCGAAATTTCGACTGATGGCCGTATTGAGCCGGATGAAGCGCTTGTCGCCGCAGCCGCGATTCTCAGGCATCACCTTGACGTCTTCGTTGACTACAACAAGGACGAAATCGACGACACCGAATCGTCGGAGTCTGAAGAGGATATGCGTGACAGTCTCGCTCGTAAGCTCAACATGAGCGTTAACGAGATTGAACTTAGCGTCCGCGCCGCGAACTGTCTGAACAACGCCAACATCACCACGGTCGGTGAATTGGCGATGAAGACGGAAGCCGACATGCTTAAGTATCGTAACTTCGGCAAGAAGTCCCTGAACGAAATCAAGGACAAGCTTGAAGAGATGGGCATGTTCTTGGGCTTCAAGTTCGATCCAGCGCTTCTTGAGAAGAAATAAGCACCTTTTAGAAAGTCAATTCCATGCGTCACAGAAAACAAAATACGAAATTCGGCCGGTCGAAGGCCCACAGGGAGGCACTGATCTCCATGCTGGTGGTCGGTCTGATCAAGTCGATGTCAATCAAGACTACCCTTCCGAAGGCAAAGGTTGCACGCCAGCTCGCGGAGAAGATGGTTACCGCAGCCCGCGCAAACGATCTCGCTGGGCGTCGCCGCATTGCGGCATGCCTTACCGACGATGTGGCAGTCAAAAAGCTCTACGACGTCATCACGCCGATGATGGAAGGCCGCTCGGGCGGTTACACGAGAATCACGAAACTCGGCCGTCGCCCAAGCGACAGCTCCGAGATGTGCATGCTCGCCTGGGTGTCCGAGAAGGTCGAGCCGAAAACGGAAGCTCCGGTTTCCGAAGCGGCCGTCTAAGACGATTTTCAATACATTATAAAGCCTGTGCTGGTCCGCCAGTACAGGCTTTATTTTAATCTCAGTCTTGCTTCTTTTCTAATTCTAAGGCCGCTTTAAAGTTGGCTAGGGCTTCTGCTTCACGCCCCATCGCAGCATAAACCTGTCCATACGCGCGATAGATTTTGCATCCCCAAATTTTTGCCATCTGTGGGATATCCTCATGCGTATAACGTTCTAGTGTCTTAAGTGCGGTGGCATAATCTGCGCTTTGGATCAAAATTGACGCAGCCTCAAGCGTGGCATCAATCGGCATCCAACCGAAGGATTTCCCCGTGTGGGAAGCGTTGTCGTATTCGTAGGCTTTGTTATAGGCCTCAAGGGCCTTAACGTCATCTCCCAATTTCCGATAGACGCTGCCCAGACTTGCCCACGCATACCCATTCGAGGGAGACAGCTCCAGAGCGTAGGTATAGTCCTTTTTGGCCAGCTCATATTCCTTTTGCTGGACTAAACTGGTTCCTCGAAAATTCAGCGCTTTCATCACGTTGCCGATTCCGACACCCTTGTCCTTGAATGCCGCCAACCAGACGGCCATATCCTCGTGCTTGAACTCGTTGACAACTTCAGCGCGGAGGTTCTTCTGGCACAGTGCTTCCAAGTGAGCCAGTTTCGCTTCAACCTCGGCTTCAGTGAGTGTTGCCTTGGTTTGTTGTATAGAGGTCGGAGTTTGGGCAAGAGCCGAACCGGCTATCGAAATGTTCATCGCAAGACACATAGACAAGATACATGCTGATTTTCTACGGTTTGTCATCGTTCGCATGATAAGAATATCCTTTTGACTTATTTTATCAATTCTTTGATCGCCACCGTCGCCGTATTGACCATACGGTCGCCGGCATCCGCAGAGACAAAGCTGCATTCTGTGGCGCCATATCCGCCTTCCGTGACGGCCTGAGCCGTCGGGATATAGACAAGGAAGGGGCATCCACGTCCGGAATAGGAATAGCCGAGCATCAGCGTTGTTTTAAGAGGTGATTTTTCTGCAAGATTCAATTGATGCTGAATAAAAGGTTCACCCGGTATCGTGGTTAAAGCAAATTCTTTGTTGATCACAATAGTTGCCACACAAGCCTCCGTGCCTTTATCACCTTTACGGTAAGGAATTTCTACCATATTCTCTACGATTCGAAGCGAAGATTCGGAGGTTTTCGGCATCGTCATCTCCTTTGCTAAGCTTACAGCCGCTTTGCCAAGAGAAGCACCTGCCTGGCGAACGATGTTGAACCCGTACTCGCCTTGCAACCCGACGTCGCAAGGATCGAGGTCTCCTGCCGCTCCCTGAAGAAACATTGCCATGCAGTCCTTGCCGAATTGTTCTTCAACATAATCAGCCATCGTGCCGGGGAAATCTCTAGAAATTACGCCACCTCCCATCAGGGTGACGGCGTGACAAGCATAATGTACCATAACGACACGGGTTTTTCCTGTTTCATCGTCCACGCGGATGACGCTAATCGTGGGGTCTATCGGTTCGGTCGGGATGCGATTCGGATTGCGCCACATCATTGTCACGCTGCCGTCCGGCTTCACGAGCCGCCGATTATGCGCCATGTACGCGCTTTCGAAGGGGCGCCGCTCCGCTGCAATGCGCGCAGGAAAAAGATGAGTGGTCGCTTCGCCGATGGCGGCGATGATTTTTTCTTCGGTTGCTGCATACCATGGGTCCTTCGCGAGCGCCGGCCAGTCGATGACTTCCATTGGATCGCCGGCATGGCGAGTCCAGTCTGGCTTACCGTTCCCAATGATCAACCCCTCAGGAGCCATGCTGGAGTGCGTATGTGTGCTGTTCAAAACCACATGGTCTAGGCCCCATTTGGCCTTCGCTTCCGATACGACCTTGGCGGAAGCAAACAAGATAAGGTCGAGCGAAACGATCGCCAGCGAGGTTTCGCCGTTTTTCAGGACGACGACGCGCGCAGAAATTGGATCATGAATAGTCAGTTTTTTGCCGAGAAGGTCTACAGCATTCTCTTCCGGTGGGGTAATGTCCACCTTCGCCGTCCCAACATAGAGTGGCCCTGTCCCGTTAGCGCCGTACGCCTGATATCCAACCCCTCCAACCATCAGGATCGCAGCAATTCCTCCAATAACTTTCTTCATTAGCACCCCCTTATTGGTTAAAATCTATCAAATAATGGTCATGGCTTCAAGTGTAATCGGTCAGTGACGGGTAATCGGTCTGTGACGGGGGGTGCCCCCCGTTGACTGCCCGATTACAGTCGCGAGTCGTGAGTTGCGAGTTGTGAGTTGTGAGTTGCGAGTTGTGAGTTGCGAGTTGTGAGTTGCGAGTTGTGAGTTGCGAGTTGTGAGTTG
>CAZUAY010000036.1:0-18993 GCA_964618405.1 uncultured Lentisphaerales bacterium | reverse complement strand
ACCGCCAAGAAACGGGGTCTGGGGTGCCCCCAGCGGAAACTACGCACTACTCACTACTCACTCTCTCCAGCCTCACTACTCGCTACTTCTCCCCTGTGGCTGGCCTCGTTGAGGCCGGAATCGTCCGCGATCACCGATCGCGGCTACAGGGGTATTCGACACAGTTAGCGACAAAGCTCACGACAAAGTTTTCCCAGCTCGCAACTCACCACTCGTTACTCACTACTCGCGACTGTAATCGGGCAGTCAACGGGGCACCCCCCCGTCACTGACCGATTACCATTGAAAGTAATCCGCGGTCAGTGATCGGGGCAAGGATGTGGGGCATGGGGTTTGGCTATTAAAAAGAACGCGAAAAAATCATGTTGACTTCGTTTGCTTTAAAGTGATAAGTTTGTTGACTTATTTACGGGTCAATATTGCTTAGATCCGCTTTGTTTTTCACAGAAAGAGTTCTTATGAAGTTCAAACGATTGGCCTTTGTGCTAGCGGTTGGTTTTAATACGTGTATATCGGCATTTGCAGCGGGAGTCGTGGAGCCAGAAGCGGGGGGCATGACGCACAAAATGACGATGTTGGCGATCCAAGTGGGCATCATCCTTTTCGCGGCGAGGCTGGGCGGCATGCTGGCGGAGAAGATAAAAATGCCGGGAGTACTCGGAGAGCTTTTTGCCGGCATTGTTATCGGCCCCTACGCGTTGGGTGGCGTTGGCATCGGAAGTTTCTTCAAGCATGGTGTTTTCCCGGCGGTCACGGGCGCGGCGTTTCCCGTGACGCCAGAGCTCTACGGATTTTGTGCCATTGCCTCGATCATTCTGTTATTCCTTTCAGGTGTCGAGACGGATTTGAAGATGTTTATGCGCTATTCGCTGGCTGGGTCGCTTGTCGGCATTGGCGGCGTGGTGCTATCCTTCATTGCTGGCGATCTCTGCGCCGTGCTGTTGATGCATAAGGTTTTGGGTGGCGATCCGGTTTCGTTTATGTCGGCTCCTGCATTGTTCTTGGGTGTCATGGGAACCGCTACATCCGTGGGTATCACGGCGCGCATTCTTTCGGAGCAGAAATGCATTGACTCCGAAGAGGGTGTGACGACGATGGCCGGCGCTGTGATTGACGATGTGCTTGGCATTATCGTGCTGGCTATTGCCCTTGGCGTCATTGCGGCCCAAGGATCGGGTGGTGGCGGTGTGGACTGGGAGAGCATCGGCAAGATAGCGGCTAAGGCTTTTGGAATTTGGCTGGGTGCCACCGTCATCGGCATTGTGGCGGCACGGAAGATCAGTGCCTTGCTAAAACTGTTTAAGTCTCGTCTTCCCATCGCGATCATGTCACTCGGACTTGCGCTCATGCTTGCAGGGTTTTTCGAGTCCATGGGCCTTGCGATGATCATTGGCGCGTATGTGATGGGGCTTGCGCTGAGCCGCACTGACATTCGTTATGTTATTGAAGAAAACCTCATGCCGATTTATGGATTTATGGTTCCGATCTTCTTCTGTGTGATGGGCATGATGGTCGATTGCAGTCTGGTGTTCACGCCGAAGGTTCTGCTTTTTGGTTCGATCTACACCATTTTGGCGATTCTTGCGAAGATCATCGGATGTTCGATTCCTTCTTTGCTTTGTGGCTTCAACCTGCTGGGTTCCGCCCGAATCGGAGCGGGAATGGTGCCGCGTGGTGAAGTAGCCCTCATTATTGCGGGTATCGGTTTGTCAGCCGGTATTTTGACGCCCGAAGTGTTTGGCATCGGCATCCTCATGACACTGGTGACGACTGTTGTTTCACCTCCTATCCTTGTCTGGCTATTCAGTATTAAAAAGAGCGGTCTGCGGCATCCCAAGGATCCCAATGAGCTTTCGCGACCTTTTAGCTTTACTATGCCTTCGGTCGAGTCTGCTGCGATGATGTGCGAAAAGCTTATCATCGTATTTCGAAAGGAAGGGTTCTTCACCCATCTGCTCAGTCATGCGGATGCGATCTGGCAGATCCGCCGAGACGACATGGAAATCGGAATTCGTCGTGTGGACAACCAGATCAACTTCGAATGTTCACCGTCTGAGGAAAGCTTTATCGCCACGGCGATCTTGGAGGTTACTGCTGAGTTGACGACATTGGCAAATGAGCTTTCTAAGCCTGTAAAAACACGTGGTGTGGCCCATATTTTGAGCGAATCCGTTCCCACTGGGCATCCACCTATCGACAGCGAGCTTGCCAAATATCTTCGTCAGTTCGTCATGATTCCGCGGTTTAAGGCTGACACGAAGGAGGAGGCGTTAAAGGGTCTTGTGGAAGTGCTGTTCCAGAAGGGGCTTGTGGAGGATCCTGAGGCAACGCTTGAAAAATTAATTGCACGTGAAGTCATTATGTCGACGGGCTTGGAGCACGGTATTGCCATCCCGCATATTCGCACCGATGGCGTTTCCACGCTTGTTGGACTCCTGGCGATCGTTCAAAGCGGTGTTAAAGATTATACGACAATCGACGGATCCTCTGTGAATATTATCATCATGACAATGTCGCCGACGAATCTTCAGACGCCGCACTTACGCCTTATCGCGCATATCGGACAAGTTCTCGATGAAACCGGCCGCAGCAAGCTTCTTGCGGCTCGTACCGAAAATGACATGCGAACTGTATTTTTAGCACGCCAAGATAAGACTTAATGAGTAAGTTCAATTTAACAGAAAAACAGATCAAAGGCTGGGGCGGAGAGGCACTCTTCGCTGAAGCCGATAAGCAATACTACATGAAGGGCAATGTCGTCAACGCCCGTTATGAGGAGCCGTTGGGCGAGGCTGATATCGTGCACGCAGGAACCAAGCTGCGTACGAAGTTTAAGATCAGCAAGTCAGGGTTAGTCGAAAATCTCTGCCCCTGTGCCATCAGTCAGCGTGACGGTCGCGTCTGCGCCCACATCGTCGCCGCCGCCATCCTGTTGCTCAAGCGTGCGACGGCTTCCCAGAGGATACCTGAAAAAGCCGAGGAGCGCGAACGATCGGAAAGAATTGCGGCCGCATTCAAAAAGGGTAATGCCGTTGAACGGGACTATAAAAACGGTCAGCCCGCAGAGATTCGTCTTCGGCTTCCAGCCGACTGGAGTGCGGCGTTCGCTGCGGGTGAAATTCCCCTGACTTGCACGGCTGTTATTGCGGGCGGCGGAAACCCTATCCCGCTCGAGTACGTCGCGCAACGCAGCATCGCGCTCAATCCGGCCCGGGCTGACGATACGATCCTCTACGTTCTGGAGGATATTTGTGAAGGTGACATGACGAAGCCGGCGGTACTGACCAAAGCCGATTTCATGGGTTTGCTCGAATTATTAGGTGCCAATTCAAGGCCTTTTTACGTCTCCGGTAGCGATCCCATCCGAATTGAAAGAACACTCCTAGATTCCAAGCTCGTTGTCGATCTCGACCGGGAAACAGGCGAAATTTTAATGATGCTCACGACGGCGATTCCAGGAGCCGCCGAAGGAACGGTGCCAACGTACGTTGTCTTTGGTAAAAAGGGTTATGCATTTCACGCCGGCGTCTTCTGGCCGCTCAAAAGCGTCCTACCAGGCTTATACCAGAAAGTTTACCAAGAGACGGTTCCGATTCCTCGAAAAGGAACGCTTTCGTTCCTACGCAAAGAACTTGGGCTTCTTGAAGAACTCATGCCGGTTGAGCGCCTGATCGACCTAGAGATGTTCACGATGAAGCCAGCAAATCCGAAGTTTTCGCTCAAAGTTAAGGGAACTCCGGCTGCGGTATCCATGACGCTGTTTGCTCTCTACAACGACGTTTCGGTTGCTGCCGGCGCTCCAGACCCTCGTGGAGATTTCGCCATTCCAGATCCAGACGATTTTTATCAGTATTATGTCAGAAATACGGTAGCGGAAAAAGACGGCATCGCTAAGCTACGGACGATGGGGATTGCTGCTGATTCAGGAACGACGATAGCACCGCTTGTCGGAGAACGCGCCGTGCTTAATTTTCTCGGCTCTCAATTTCCAATGCTCGAACGCAATGGCTGGGCGGTGATTCTTGACTACGAGGTTGGGGTTTATTATGGACAACTGCGCAAGATTTATACCTCCGTTGAAGTCGAACAAACGAAAGGAGCCGGAAGCTTCGAAATTGGCTATACCTTCAAGGATGTGGAGCAGAATGGCAAGCGGGGTACGGTGGTTCAGAATACTGAAGTGCAGCGCGCCATTTCGATGCGAGATTCTTTTATTAAGCGCGGTGAAGAAACCTACATTTTCGATAGGGAAGCCTTCAGCACGATGCGCGAAGCTTTGCAGGACTGTGACTCTATCGTGGGGACGCGCCCTGGGTTTGTGCGCATCAACAATGTCCATGCACCGTATATCAAGGCGTCACTTGATGCAGTCCAAGGTGCTGCGGTGCATATTGATAAAAGCCCTGACGACTGGCGAAATTACGCCGACAACCAGAACCGCCAGATCAAGCTTGAGCCCGTTCCTCTTGATGAGCCGCTCCGTAGCATTATGCGCCCCTATCAAAAAGAGGGTATCGCTTGGTTACGTTTTCTTGAAGCGAATAAGCTGGGCGGTATCCTGGCCGATGAAATGGGTCTCGGAAAGACGCTACAGGCACTTGCATGGCTTGAATTGAGACGTATTCACCCTGAGTCTCAAGATAAACCGGCACTCGTTATTTGTCCGACAAGTCTTGTCGACAACTGGGCTCATGAGGCCGCTCATTTTACGCCAAGCTTGAGAGTTATGACCCTGAGCGGAGCTCAGCGGCATGAAAATTTTGATATTATTCCCAATTACGATATTGTCATTACGTCGTACGCGCTCTTGCGTCGCGATATTGACCAGTATCGCAATCATTATTTCTCAGCGATCATTCTCGACGAAGCTCAGAACATCAAAAATCGAACAACACAGAACGCAACCTCCGTTAAGTTGTTGAATGGCGGAACCCATCTCGTTCTGACCGGTACGCCGATGGAGAACAGCGTTGCTGATCTTTGGTCGATCATGGACTTCCTTATGCCAGGTTATCTCGGGCTTTATCAGGAGTTCAGAGAGAACTACGAAATACCGCTTTCTGTCCCAGGTGATGCGATCTACGAATCCGCCAAAGTCCGCCTGCGTCGCAAGCTTCATCCCTTTCTGCTTCGTCGCAAAAAAGCGGATGTCGCCAAAGATTTGCCCCCGAAAATTATCAAGCTTTCATGGTGCCGTCTTTCCGCTGACCAGCAGAAGGTCTACGACCAAATTCTCTACAATTCCAAGATGGAAATTCAGAGTATGGTTCAGAAGAATGGATTCGACAAGTCTCGCATGGCGATTCTCACCGCGCTACTGCGTCTTCGTCAGATCTGTTGCCATCTCTCGCTTCTTGGGGATGCCAATCCCACGCCGAATGCCGTGGAGCCTTCCGCAAAGACGGAACAATTCTTCGAGTTTTTCGAAGAGGCCGTCAGCGATGGTCATCGAATTCTCGTCTTTAGTCAATTTGTGAAAATGCTTCACCTGCTACGTGATGAACTTGATCGTCGCGGAATCAAATATTGTTACCTCGATGGTTCGTCGAAGAATCGCATGGAGAGTGTGCACACCTTCAATAACGATGCGTCTATTCCACTCTTCCTCATCAGCTTGAAAGCGGGCGGAACGGGTCTCAACCTCACAGGCGCGGATATGGTTATCCATTTCGATCCTTGGTGGAATCCGGCTGTTGAAGACCAAGCAACAGACCGCGCACACCGCATCGGGCAGAAGAACACCGTTTACAGCCTGAAGATGATCACCGCCGATACGGTCGAAGAAAAAGTTCTCGACCTCCAACGCCGCAAACGCGCCATCATCGGCGCAACAGTTGAATCGGATGACCAGACGCTCTCGAAGCTCACGTGGGATGATGTTAAGGAACTTTTTGATCTTTAATACGCTTGCAACGCGTTGCAAGCGCACTAAAGAAGGATGCCATCTACATTGGGAGCATCCTGCATCTTACCTGTGCACGTACACCTTTGCTAGACTCCATCCGAAAAGCGCTCGGGTCGCGGAAGGGATGGAATATCCAATGACCCAATGAGAAAACTCGGACCAAAAGCACGATAATAGCATGGGATTCTATGATGTCCAACAAGAGGATGCAACATAGCGCCGCTCGCAACATAAGTCGTGAACTTTGTCGATAACAATTCGTGCTGCGATCGGGGATCGCGGCCCCTTCCGGCTTCACCGAAGCCGGCTACAGCAGAGCAATGGGCTGGTGCTGCGATCGG
Organism: uncultured Lentisphaerales bacterium; assembly: GCA_964618405.1. Classification (GTDB taxonomy): domain Bacteria; phylum Verrucomicrobiota; class Kiritimatiellia; order RFP12; family UBA3636; genus JBBQIY01. The sequence continues at coordinate 12,747 of CAZUAY010000036.1, read as the reverse complement.
GGACCGCGGCCCCTTCCGGCTTCACCGAAGCCGGCTACAGCAGAGCAATGGGCTGGTGCTGCGATCGGGGATCGCGGCCTCATCCGGCTTCACCGAAGCCGGCTACAGCACATGTCATCTGCCCCGTCTGACTTTTTTGATTCGATTGACTTTAATGACGTTAGTGACCCATTTTGTGCCGAGAGGATCGCTTTGTAATACGTATCCCCAATCCCCAATCCCCAATCCCCAATCTTCAATTCATAATTCGTAATTCATAATTCGTAATTTTCTCCGCATGATTCTTTCTTGCACCACACGAGTCATCACGCTAGAATACACCCATCATGAATGAGCCTGAAAAAAAACTGATTGTTATGGACGTGATGCCTCTCTTGTATCGTGGGCATTTCGCTTTTATGAATCGTCCGCGTATGACTTCTTCTGGAATTAATACGTCGGCGATTTACATTTTTGCCACCTTGGTTCAAGACATGTTTGCCGATGCGGGTGCAACCCATATGGCGCTCGTGATGGATACGTCGCCAACGTTTCGTCACGAGAAGTATCCCGAGTACAAAGCAAAACGTGACAAGCTACCAGAGGATATCGCCGCCTCGATTCCTATGGCAGAGGCCTTCGCCCAAGCGATGAATATTCCTTTTCTTCGCGCACAGGGTTTTGAAGCAGATGATCTCATGGGCACGCTGGCGGTGATGGGAGAAGAAGCAGGTCTGGTGACTTGGCTCGTGACTCCGGATAAGGATATCGCCCAGCTCGTTACGGAACGCACGTTTTTATGCCGCCCCGCCCCCAAAGGGACTACAGGGAATGAGGTTTATGATGTGGCACGCGTCTGCGCCGAATGGGGTGTTCAAACCCCAGCGCAGATGATCGATTTCCTCGGAATTGCTGGCGATGCTTCAGATAACATTCCAGGAATTCCAGGCGTGGGCCCGAAGACCGCGACGCAACTTCTTAGTCAATACGGCGACCTCGAAACAATCATTGCGCATGCTGCCGAGTTGAAGGGGAAATTGGCGGAGCGCGTTGCAGAGAACGTTGATAAAGCTCGCATCTCACGATGGCTTGCCGAGATTCGCAAGGACGTTCCGCTCGAGGTGACGCTTGAGGATCTGGCCGTGAACACGCCGAATGAAGATGCTGTCCGCGAGTTCTGCGCCAAGTACGAATTGAGATCTGTGCTGACGAAGATCTTTCCCGATGCAGGTCAAGAAGCCGAGGCCTTGTCGTTGCAAGCACCTGCAGTTCCGTCAGCCGATACTTCGGCTGCTGGTGACGATGCAGCCGCTACCGATGCAGAGGAGGTGATCCCCTTTGGCAGTGTCAAGACGGTGCCACACAAGTATATTCTTTGCGATACGGTAGAGAAGGTGGATCGACTGATCTCGCGTCTTGAACGCTCCTCGAGTTTTGCTTTCGATACTGAGACCACCAGCCTTGATGTTCGTGCGGCCAAAATGGTCGGACTTTCCTTTGCGATGATGTCGCACGAAGCGTATTACGTACCCGTTTCTATTGAGCTTAATGAAGCCATAGCTGTGGCAGGGTCTGATGAGCTTCCGCTTTTTGCTAACGTCGCCACAGCCGCACCAACGGTTACTAAGCCCTACGTATCATCGGGTATGTCGCTTTTCGATTTCGGCAATGTCACGCTCGAAAGTCCCAAAGAGAAGCCGAAGGCAATGACCGCTCAGAAGGCAGTCGAGGAGGAGGGAGAGGATGAAGACATCAAGAAAGCCCAACATCTTCATTCGCTCGCTTTTATCCTTGAGAAATTTTCTGGCGTTTTCGGGAATCCAAAGATCGCAAAATATGGGCATAATCTGAAGTATGATTTGCATATTTTGCGTCAGGCCGGCATCGAAGTTGCCGGACCTCTCTCCGACTCCATGTTGGCGCATTACGTGTTTGATCCCGCTTCACGCCATGGCATGGATCCGCTCGCACGAGAATATCTGCATTACGACACGATTCACATTAGCGAATTGATTGGTCCGCGTGGCAAGCAACAGCTCACGATGGATCAGGTCGAGGTCGAACGCGTGGCAGAGTATGCGGCCGAAGACGCCGACATTACCTGGCAACTCCATGAGGTGCTGGTGGCAAAGGTCAAGGAAACGAATTCGGAGCCAGCCTTCGAGCAATGCGAAAATCCGCTCATCCGCGTGCTTCTCGATATGGAGAGCGAAGGTGTGCGCATCGACACAGCAGTCCTCGCAGACTATAGCAAAGAACTTGGAGCCGAGATTGCGGGAATCGAGCAGCGTGTCTACGACCTCACGGGCGAGACCTTCAATATCGCTTCAAACCAACAGCTCGGCGTCGTGCTTTTTGAAAAGCTGAAACTACCGGATGGGGGTAAGACCGCAACGGGACAGTTCTCGACAGGAGAAGAAGTGTTGCAAGGCCTCGTTGATGCACATCCCGTTATCAAAGAAATTCTTGAGTACCGGACGTGCACGAAGCTAAAGTCGACCTACGTCGACAAGCTTCCGCTTTGTATCGATTCTAAAACCGGCCGAATCCATACGAGCTTTAATCAGGCTCTTACAGAAACGGGACGTCTTTCTTCCGACAATCCCAATCTACAGAACATCCCAATTCGGACTGATCGTGGCAAGCGCATCCGTGCGGCGTTCATTGCGCGCGACAAGAATCACGTGCTGATGTCGGCCGACTATTCTCAGATTGAATTGCGTCTCGTGGCGGCGATGAGCGGCGACGAAGCGATGATTGAAGCGTTTGCGAACGATGCTGACATCCATCTTAACACAGCGGCTCGCGTTTACCATGTGCCACTTGCAGAGGTCACGAAGGAGATGCGCTCCTACTGCAAGATGGTCAACTTTGGGATTATCTACGGAATTTCTGCATTTGGGCTGGCCCAGCGGCTTGGCACAAGCCGCACCGAAGCTGCAGACCTCATCAAAGCCTATTTCGAACTTTATCCCGGCGTGAAGCGCTACATGGATAAAACAGTTGCAGAAGCACGCGACAAGGGGTATGTTGAGACGCTCATGGGACGTAAACGGCCGCTTCGCGACATCAATTCGCGCAATGCGACGATTCGATCTTCAGCCGAACGCAATGCTATTAACACGCCAGTGCAAGGCAGTGCAGCCGATCTCATCAAGCTTGCAATGGTGGCGGTTCACAAGGAGATGGCGACGCAAAAGTTGAAGTCGAAGTTAATTCTTCAAGTTCACGACGAACTTGTCTTTGATGTCTGCAAAGACGAAGTCGAGAAACTCCGCGAGCTTGTGGCGCGGTGCATGACCACCGTCATGACACTCGCTGTTCCGCTAAAGGTCGATATCGGAGTCGGTGATAATTGGTTGGAAGCGCACTGAACTGGGTGTCACAGATTCTCACTGCGTCGCTTCCTGAAAGCCCATGGCTTGCTCCGGATGCATGCCAGAGATGTCGCTACATTGCTGGAAGATACGGAGGCCGAAAGAGGGGAGGATGGCCAGTAGGTGGTCGAAGATGTCGGATTGGATGTTTTCGTAGGCAGCCCAGCGGATATCGTTTGTGAAGCAATAGATTTCGAGGGGGAGGCCGCTGGCTCCTGGCTGAAGTTGCCGCACCAGTAAGGTCATATCGTGATTGATCGTAGGAAGGTTCTTGAGGTACTGATTGACGTACGCGCGAAACGTACCAAGATTCGTAATGCGGCGTTCATTAATTGGCTTGGCATTGAGGGCTTCGAGTTTCGCATTCCAATTGTCAAGTTCAACGCGTTTTTCTTGGAGGTAGTCGTTGATGAGGACGAAATCCTCAAGTCGCTTGATTTCATCCTCTTCGAGAAAGCGGATGCTTCGCTGATCGAGAAAAAGCGAACGCTTGATCCGTCGCCCACCCGCTTCGCTCATGCCGCGCCAGTTCTTGAACGACTGGGTAATGAGGCTTCGCACCGGAAGCGTGGTGATCGTTTTATCCCAGTTGCTAACCTTCACCGTGTGAAGCGTAATTTCGACGACATCTCCGTCTGCATTCAGCTCCGGCATCTCGATCCAATCGCCAATTCGAATGATATCATCACTTCCCAACTGTACGCTGGCAACAAGAGAAAGGATGGTGTCTTGGAAGATCAACATCAGCACAGCAGCCATCGCACCGAGACCCGAAAGGAGGATGAGCGGATTGCGGTCGATGAACACCGCGACTGCAAGAATAGTCGAGACGGCGATGATAATAATTTTTAAGAGTTGCAGGTAGCCTTTAATTGGTTTGTTTGCTGCGGAAGCACTTCGACTGTAGGCCATTTCAAGAAGATCGACAACTCTTGCTGCAGCAATGGCGAGCATGAAGATAATAAATGCACTGCAAGCATTGACGACGAGTTTTCGAACGCCAGCGGGAATTTCGCTGATGACTTGGACTCCGCCTATTAGAATCAGCGCAGGCACGATGTTAGCCAGCCGAGAAGCGAGGGAGAGAAAAGTGCTGTTTCGTCTGAGGCCGGATTTCGGAAAGTAACTCAGCATTTTCGTGAGGCCACGGCTGACGATGCGTTTCGTGATCAAATTCGCCAGCATCGCAATGATGATGAGAACTGGGACTGCCAATACGGCGTTGTCTAGGTTGAAGTGTGAAAGAATGGTTTTTAAGGTTTCCATAAATCATGGGGTCACGATACGCTACGATTCGTAATCAGAATAAGCGTTCTTGATTTGTGCATTTCCGATAGCATTCGTTTTGCTTGATCTCTTACGGAGCAGGGAGCTTTGTTCTCCTGTAGCTATAACACTATAGTAGCAGATTTTTGTCAAGGAATTATCTATAAACCTTCCACCGTTACGTTTCAACTAGCGACTCGCCACTTGCGACTCATCTCGGGGGCCGGCGAGGGCCTTGAGTGCGATGGCGCGGCCATCGATGGGCACGTGGTCGAGGTGATAGCGCATGAAGAGGCCGAGAAAACGGAGGAGCGCGAAGACGGCGGGGCCTCTGATTTTCGATATAGGCGACTGGAGCCCCAGAGAGCGGGTGCGTAGCACTTCATGGTAGAGATCGACCGTGCGTTTCGATACGGCGATAATGGGGTCGGCATAGTCTCGTGACGTGTGTTCGGCGCAATGTCGTGAGCCTGAAGCGAGATTGAATCGAAAGGATTCTTCTTCCCCTTCACTGCAAAGCCTACAGGCTGAAAAATTGGGTTGGAGTCCAGCGAGATCGAGGATTTTGGCTTCGAAGCGGGCGAAGACAATGGGTGGTGGCGCGTAGGTCGAGGCTGCGATGAAATCGAGGGTCTCGGTCAGGAGTCTGTAGAGCGTCGCATCAGGTGAGAGGCTGCCAGAGGCATGATAGGCGAGGGCGGTGAACCACGATGCGCATTGGGCTGCGCGCCAGTTGGCGCGGAACGCTTCGCGGAAAACGAGCGGGGTGCACTCGCGGGCTACGTGGACGCCGTTGTGGCTGCGGGTGTAGTAGAGCAGTTCGCAGGTATAGAACAAATCATACTGCCCTAGGAAAGCGCTTTTGTTTCTCGTAGCACCTTTGATGGACGTGACGATTCGAGAGCCATCCTCGGCAAGCCAGGACACGATGTGAGATGTCCGTGAAAACGGGTTAATCCGCATGACGATGGCCTCTGTTTTCTGGATCATGGCAGAATCAACCCAGTATTCGGAGCACCAGCAAGAAGCTGATTGCGTAGTAGATGAGCAAGGCGGAGATGTCGTTCACTACGGAGATGAACGGGCCCGATGCCACGGCGGGGTCGATTTTGCAACGATCGAGGAGGATAGGAACCACGGCACCAAATCCGGCGGCGAAACTCATGGAAGCAAAGAGGGCGAAGGCGATGACGCCGGCGAGTTGCCAAGGCGAGAATAGGGAGGCGGAAGCGGGCGAGATTTTCATCAGGAACACAGCCCATGCGTAGATACCGATAGCGCAGATCAGTCCCATTGAGGCGCCAGTTCTAACTTCGTGGAAAAATAATTTGCCGAGAGCCTGTCGCCTTCCTGGGCCTGAGGCAATTTCACGGATCAGCAGAACGCTGGATTGCAATCCCGTGTTGCCGCCCATCGCCATGACGTTGGGGATGAATGCAGCGAGGATCACCATGGAGCTGAAGTGGTGAGAATACATATTGAGAAGAGAGCTGGTGACGACACCGCCAAGTAGCGTGATAGCAAGCCAAGGGAGCCGGATCATACAGCTTTTCAGCGTGGAGGAGTTGCCGAGTTCTTCGTCGTCCGAACCTGCCATGCGGAAGATATCTTCTTCGGCTTCTTCCTGAACAACCTCGAGCACGTCATCATGCGTTACGCGTCCGAGAAGTACGCCCTTGGCGTCGACAACGGGGATCACGGCAAGCGAGTATTTTGAAATTGCCTTTGCCACAGCCTCTTGGTCGGCGTCGCTTCGAACGCTGACAAAATCTGTGCTCATGATATCGGCAAGCGGAACGTCACGTTTTTTTTGCCGTAGAAGATTCCAGATTGAAACGGTTCCAACAATATGGCCTTCATCATCGACGATGTAAACTTGGTAAACGTGCTCCCCGTCTTCTTCTGAGGCAATCTCGTCGAGGGCTTCGAGTACGGTCTGGTTCTGATGCATGACGACCATATCGGTGGTCATGATACCACCGGCGGAGTCCTCTGGATAGGTCATCAGCTTTCTGACGTCATCCGCCTCCTCCTCGTCCATTTGCTCGATGACCTGAGAACTGAGGGTTTTGTCCAGTTCGGCAAGGACGTCAGCCGCATCGTCCGGATCCATTTCCGTGAAGATGTCGGAGACTTCTTCAGAGGTCATGGATTCCATGATGTCGGCCGCCATGTCCGGATCCAATTCGGCTAGCACATCGGGCATGACGGAATCGGGCAGCGACTTAAAAAGTCGCGACGTGATCTCCGGCTTATATCGACTGATGATTTCCGCGATATCAGGAGGCTGAAGGTTTGCGATCTCGGAGGCGACTTGGCCCCAGAATTCTTGATCGATGAGGTCGTCGATATGGGCGTGGATTTCCTGCGTTTTGTCGTCACTCATTGACACCCTCCCGATTCATGATGATTGTGTCAACAAGGCCGATGGCGTGCGCTTGGCGCACCCATTCAATTTCGCGTTTCCGCATCGATTGAAAGCCGGATGCCGATGTGTCGTCGTTGCCTGCGAGGTGGTCAAATCCGTGTGCGATATAGAGTGCCAGTTCGTGTGCGGGAGACCAAGGACCGTGCGCTTCGTCGTCAATCAAATCGAGTGAAGTACGATCGACACCGCAGCGGGCGGCGAGCTGTGCATTGACAAAAATTTCGGCTGTTGCTGGGGTGCCGGGTGTAGCAGCGTAGGCGAGGGTGATGACGTCTGTCGTTCCTTCAATACCCATAGATTGCTGATGGATGCGGCTGATCAAGGCGTCGCCAGTGATGATCAAGGACACGGATTCATAATCCGGCGCGTCATTGCGTTGTGCAGAGGACTCCGAGAGCAATTTAAATTTTTCAGCGAGAAGCCGAGTTGCTTTTTTGTCAATCCGGAGTGTCGGACGACGTGTTGCGATTATCAGAGTCATTGGGGACTTCTTTGGTATCAGCCTCTTTCGGATAGGCGATTCGCGGATGGAGTATGTTGGCAAGTGTAGTGGTAAAAGTCCGTTTAATGCAGGCAATGTCGATAAAGGTGAGTCGGCAACAATCGAGCTGTTCGTCGTCGATTTTTGATTTGACGATGTTGTCGATAAGATTTTCGATAGAAGAGTGCGTGGTCTTTTCGAGACTTCGCGAGGCGGCTTCGACGCAGTCTGCCAGCAGGACAATGCCTGCTTCGCGCGTGGTGGGTCGCGGTCCAGGATAGCGGAACTGACTTTCATCGACGGCTTCGGGATCTTTCTTCGTAGTCTCTGCCTTCAGCTTCGCTTCTTCCTTTGCCTTGTGCAGGAACCAGCCCATGACCGAGGTCCCATGATGTTGGCGAATGATATCTCGCACGGGTGGCGGCAAATTGTAGTGCAAGGAGAGGCCGATGCCTTCCTTCACGTGCGCCGAGATGATGACAGCGCTCATGTTGGGGGAGAGCGTGTCGTGCGGATTGCCCTGTTCTGGGCGAATGTTTTCCGTGTAAAACGAAGGCTTGGTGAGTTTGCCAATGTCGTGATAATAAGCGCCAACGCGTGCCACGAGGGGATTCGCTCCGATCCGTTCGGCTGCTGCGGCGGCGAGAGTCGCGACGACAATGCTGTGATGGTAGGTTCCTGGGGCTTCGAGCGAGAGCTTCTGGAGCAAGGGGCTTCCTAGGTCGGCAAATTCATTGAGCCGGATGTTGCTGCAGGCTCCAAAGAGGTGCTCTAAAATGGGTAAAAGCACGATCGTTGCTGCGAACGACAGCAGGGTGGAGAGTACGACCGCCACGGTGCAGATAAACGTGGTCTCGGCGAGGGAAGACGGGTTGTCACCTTTTGCAAAATTGATTGTGAGGTAGAGCACGGCGCCGATGAGCTGCATGCCCGCACCAAGGATAAAAGTTTTTAGCAGGGCGGCGCGACGACGAACCGTTGCTACCAAGCCGGTGATGACAACTGTGGTGACCACCCCCATTGCAACGGCGGGCAACATGGATTCGTCTTGAATGAAAATTAGATTAGCGATTCCGACACCCATTCCGACGGAGATGCCTGCGAAAGGTCCCGCAAGAAGCGTGGCCAGCGTCGGTGCCAAAAGGTAGGGAAATAGGAACGGCGCAATTTTTGTCAGGTCCACCCGGAAAAGATCGTTCAAGGCAGGCAAGGACGCCATGGCAATGCAGGCAGCGGAGATGAAGATGCTGAACATGGCGACCGTGCACAGCATCAAGATTCGTGAATTTCGTTTGAGCAGGTCGGGTGCGATCAATCCTAGAAGGAGTCTAGCGCAAAAAAGGGCCACAAACACGATGACAATGCCGACTGGCAGTTGAAATTGCCAGTTGGCGTCCATGGAAAGTGGATAGGCCCACATCATGCAAAGCATGGCAGAGGCGGCAACGAAAAGTGCATAAAGCGTAGCGAGAACATTGCCATTCCTGAAAGCAACGACCTCGGACGACGCCGTGGACTTTCGCTCTCGGGAACCAACTTTTTTCAGTCTAGCTTTGGAGATTTCGTTTTTCATTTTTAAATGCGTTCATGAAGGCGACGAGGTTGGTCACGCCTTGAGCAGGGAAGGCATTGTAGATAGAAGCGCGAATGCCGCCGACATCACGATGCCCCTTGAGCCCGCTGAAGCCGGCCTTTGTTGCTTCAGCTACGAATTGTGCTTCAAGCTCCTCGGTCGGCAACCGGAATGTTACGTTCATATCTGAGCGATATTCCTTGACGGCGGTACCCGTGAACCAGCCTTCGCTTGTATCGATGGCCTTGTAGAGTTCGGCAGCCTTAGCGATATTTTGTTTGTACAGGTTCTCCTTGCCCATCTTTTTGACCCAACGTGTGACGAGGGTCAGAATGTAGATGGAGAAGCAGGGAGGCGTATTATAGAGAGAGTTCGACTCAATGTGGGTTGAATACTTGAGCATCGTGGGCAAGTTTGCGGGGGCACTGGCCGCGAGATCTTTGCGAACGATGACCAGCGTCAGACCGGACGGGCCGAGGTTCTTTTGGGCACCAGCATAAACGAGGCCGAACTTCGACATATCGAAGGGGCGGGAGAGGATGTCGGAGCTCATATCGGCGACGATCGGACAATCGACGTCGGGAAATTGCTTCCACTGGGCGCCGGAGATCGTCTCGTTGGACGTGATGTGAAGGTACTTTGCGCCAGGGGTCAGCTTGAGCTCGGAGGCGGCTGGGACGCGTGTCGGGATTTCTTTGCCGCAGTTGGCAACGACATTGACGGTGCCAACCTTCTGGGCTTCCTTGATGGCCTTGCTGGCCCATGAGCCTGAGTTTGTGTAATCGGCCGTCTCCCCCTGGAGGAGCAGGTTCATAGGCACCATGGAGAACTGCATGCTGGCACCGCCTTGAAGCAGAAGCACGGCGTAGTCGTCGGAGATGTTAAGAAGCTCACGAATGTTGGCAATCGCCTCCTCGTGTATTGCATCATACGCCTTGCCGCGATGGGAGGCCTCGAGGAGTGACATACCGGTGTTCTTGTAGTCCACAAGATCGGCTTGTGCTGTTTCGAGGACTTCGAGAGGAAGGGCTGCTGGTCCGGCGTTGAAGTTGTAGATGCGTGACATAGCTTTTTCTCCTTAGATAAGATGGTGCCCCAGGCGTGGCTCGAACACGCGACCTACGGTTTAGGAAACCGCCGCTCTGTCCAACTGAGCTACTGGGGCGTAAATTCTTGACGATTCTAGTATTTTGGTGCCGAAGCGTCAAGCACCCAATGTAGGAGAAATTTTATTATAGCGTCACTTCAATGATGCTTGCGTTCTGGCGTATCGCTTCCAAAACAGGAGCAGAAGGAGATTTGTTGAGTGTAATTGTGCAGGAGGCCGCTTCACCGTAATTGAAGATCTGGTTCTGCATTTCTTCGATATTGATCCCCGTATCTCTCAGTTGGGCAAGAATCTGCGCCAGTACGCCGATCCGATTGAAATGGCGGATCACCATCTTGGAGCTTGTCCCTTGGCTGGCGCGGATGTTGACCACATTGGGCGGAGTTCCACAGTTTTTAAACACCTTCACAATGCGTACGACTTCTGCTGCAATGGCTTCTTCCGACTGCTCAGTTGAGGCTCCAATATGGGGTGTGCAGACCACTTTTGCCGCTAGCTCTACTTGATCGAAGCTCGCTTCCCCGCCTGTGGGCTCCTTGTCGAAAACGTCTAGACCAACCTTGAGACCCCGCTTCGCGATGGCGTCAAGAAGGGCGGCAGAGTCAACCACATCGCTTCTTGCCGTGTTGATAAAAATCGCGCCAGGCTTCATCGCCTCGAAAAAGTCTGCCGTGATCATGCCTTTGGTCTCAGGAGCGGCTGCTACGTGAATGCTAACGGCATCCGCCTTCTGTGCGACCGCTAGGGGCGTTGCTGCGAACTCAATGCCGTAATTCTCCGCCTGTTCAGGAGTCAAGCTTCTTGACCACGCCACAATGGACATCCCCATCGCTTGGGCTCGTTGTGCCACTGCCAGGCCGATCGCACCTGTCCCGATGATGCCCAGTGTCCGAGTCTTGAGGCCCGAGGCTTGCCCAAATTTTTTCTTTTGCCAAGCGCCTTGGCGCAGGGCCTGAGTGGCATCAGCAATGCCGCGGTCGCACGCGATTAAAAGTCCGATGACCAATTCTGCGACCGCATCGGTGTTCTTTCCTGGACAATTGGCGACACAGATCCCGTGCCTTGATGCGGCTTCAAGATCGATGGTGTTGACACCCGCTCCTGCTCGGATGATCACGCTGAGTTGCTTGCCTGATTCGATCGTTTTATCGATAACCTTCTTTGAACGGACAATTAAGACTTTTACACCGCCAACAGCTCCAGCAAGGTCTTCTGCCGAAATATCGGGCCTGTAGGCAACCTCAGTGCCCAATGCGCTTAACTCGTCGATCATTTTCAAAGATACTTTATCAGCGATTAATACTTTCATTTTGTTTTCCTCTAGGTGAGTCCGTTTCCCAGTGTAAAGTTTTATCCCCAAGGGTTTTATTTCTGTCAACTCTGTTGCTGACCCTACCTTGTGTGGTGGTTATGGTATCGAATTGAATGCCAACCCGTCAAGTGAACTGTCGATTCTGCCAGCAATTCAGCAATTCGGGCGCATCCTCGTTCCGTTGACTTGTCCGTTTGGATTTGCTCAGAGGCACCCCGTTTACTCGAAAGCGGCGTCGCGCGGAATACCGCTTGCCGCCGCACTCCAAAATCGGCCATCTTGGCGTGCGGTGACAACCGAAGGGCGGCACCGCTTTTCGCATGTCTGTCGGCGGCGTATGTCTTCGGCTTGCAAACCCATCGCCTATGCGAGTCAACGGAACGGGGATGCGCCCCAGCAATTCTTGTCTCTTGAAATGATGGGGCTCAACTGTTAAACTGATGAGCATTGGATTTGAGAGGCGATAGTTGGCCTTTCAGACCTACAAAACTAGGAGATCAAAATGGCTAATGTAACCATCTGGAATGAATTTATTCACGAGCAAGCCGACACCGACTATGGGGCTCGATGCCGAAAACACTACCCGAAAGGCATTCACGCACATCTGAAAAAAGTGTTTGGCGCTTCGATGAAGGATTGCAAGATTCGAGCGGTTTCTCTTGACATGCCAGAGAATGGTCTTCCTGACAAAGTTTTGAATTCGACGGATGTTCTCGTCTGGTGGGCACACCGGGCACATGATCAGGTGCCTGACGCCCTTGTGGATAAAATTCAGGAGCGGGTACTCGGTGGCATGGGTCTGATCGTACTTCACTCAGGCCATCTGGCAAAAATTTTCCGTCGAATGCTGGGTACGGGCTGTACGCTCAGCTGGCGAGCTGTCGGTGAAAGAGAGCGCGTATGGACGTGTGATCCGTCACATCCGATCGCCGTTGGCATTCCGGCTTCATTTGCCCTTGAGCAGACGGAAATGTATGGCGAGCCGTTCGGCATTCCGAACGAGGCGCACGTCGTATTTATGTCGTGGTACGCAGGTGGCAATGTCTTCCGCAGCGGTGTCACATTCGCGCGCGGTCTTGGCAAGATCTTCTATTTTTCGCCCGGACACGAAACGTATCCAATCTACCACGATGTGAATGTCCAGCGGGTTATCGAAAACGGTATCCGATGGGCCACTCCGGCAAACGGCGTTGTTGCCGCTCCTAGTTGCCCACACGAGAAGG